>JBAXCC010000001.1:0-56685 GCA_037141675.1 bacterium
CCTTTGACAGCTTCCATCACTGCAAAGAAAAAGCCGGAAGACAAGATCCAGCTCGATTATGCGTTGACGGATGTAGCAGGGAATCGAATTTCGATGTGGGGAGGCTCTGCAGAGAAGGGTAAACCCAAGTTTAAGGCCATTGGGCTTGACGGGAATAGCTTCTGGAGCGGTCAATTGGAGTATGGCTGAGGAGGCACCTGCACGTATCTGGGTCAGATACCAACAAATGCTCCATCATCATTCATCATTCGTCCAGTTCCTGTTGCTTCATCGTATGAAACGGTTGTGAAGGACACTCCGTGGCCGTTGCAGAAGTAGGGGGCAACTTTTACCGTTACCCCCGCGAGGCGATGATGCGCGCTGCCAGACGTGTGGCAAATTCAGGTAGCTTGTCTCGCGTCCAAGGAGTGATGATCTGTTGACGCGTATCCACCATAAGTTTTTTGTCCGCGAGTTCAGTGGCTTCACACGTCCAGAATACAGGCTTGCCGAGACCGATGGCCAATCCAGCCTGGAAGTAAACCAATTGGCTTTGCCCCGTGAGGTCTGCCACAACGCAGTACGCTTTACGAATGCCGACAATAATTTCATCGGTGATTTTGTTTGCGCATTCTTTGCTGTCTGCGCGGACAGGGGACAGTCCTGCCAACGTGATGCCTGCCGAAATGCCCTGCGTCCAGAAGAGGTCGGGTTCCTTTCCAGGGATCAGGCAGACCATGGCAATAACTTTCTCCTGTGACGAGGCGTAGCTGTCAAGTGTTGCCCATCCTGCAGGCGTGAGACGATAGGGGAAGCCCTGTTGCTGTTTGGTAGCAGCGTCCTCTTCGATGAGTCCTTTTTCGGCCAGATATTTTAAGCAAAAGAGCAACTCATTCTTGTTTGCACAGAAGCCTACGGATAACTCGTTGGGGGTGAACACGACGGTTTCGGCCAAGGACTTTGATTTGCGACGCATAAAGCGCATCAAGTATTCGCTCTTGGTTCCAAGATCTGTGTCGCGCGGTACAGCGACTTTCGCGGCAGCATCGAGTTCCGTCCACGATTTGAAGAGATCCACCGTGATCAGCAGCTTGTCATTCAGGATGTCCCACATGTTCCGGCAGAGGCCGGAGAGCAAATGGGTTGGCGGGAATGCGGGACGATTATTCAGAAGCTGCGTTTCAGCTAACGCCTGAATCTGAAAGCGTCCGCAACGCGGACAATGGAGTTCAACGGTATTCGCGCCAGCGCTTTGGCGTGTGGTGTTAGGTGCGCGGCAAACGGGGCATATTTCTGTTGTACTCATGATCGGTTCTCCTTAGGCCAATTTTTGATGATCTGCAAAAGAATACGGACAAACACGCATTCGCACGCGTTGCCGCATGATTGGAGGGAGTTCTTATGCAGGCAATAACCCGGGCAGCCACTTCCCAGCTTTTGTTCTGAAAATATGGGTCCGGTGTATAAGTCGTCAAGCGAATACACATCCAGCGCAAGTGCAGTTCCGCAGCTTGGGATCGTGTGACAAAAAACAAACAACCCTTCCCCCAGCACTTCAAAGTTGGCTTGATAACCATCTAAAACAACGTTTGGATCCGATAAGAAATGCTCTCGCGTCTTCCAAGCATATCCACATAGTGTACATACCTTGAAAGAGCCATTACTTTGTTCATTGCCCATACTGCTTAGCTCTCACTTGGGGCTCATTGTAATTTACTTCCTCTTCAGTAACAAGGCTAAAATGTTGGCTAAGAGGGCGTCGCGTGTAGGAATTATCAGAGTGGATGCCTTGCTGGGGAGCAGGCAAGGATCCCTTTACGCATAGGATTAAGACTGCCCATATGAAAAAGCCTCTTCTCAGTTTGTAATCGTCTAAACGCTGGGGCTACTTTTTCTGGCTAACTGGTCCGCGGCGGGCCCAATCGGGAACCTTGATGTCTTGGGATGGTGCATCCGCCGGGGTGAATGGTTTAAGATCCAGGACTGGGGTACCATCGAATGCGTCAATCGCGTCGAGTTGGATGAGGTTGCCGGTCACGCTCTTCATGCGGCATACGCTCAGTGCGATGAGATTTGGGCGGAACGGCGAGCGGCATGCGAAAACGCCGGTGAGCGGATTGTCCTTGTTCCCGCGCGGATGAACGCGCAGGGTCTTTCGTTTCTCAGGCGTATCGTTTTTGTCAAACCAGTAGATGACCTGGACGTGCGACCACTGTTCGAGCCCCAGCAACCCATCCACGTAGGTATCGAAGAGGCGCACGCCTGCAACTCCATCCTTTAGCTCAACCTTTCCGATGGGAACCAGTTTGTATGAGGTGTCGCTTACGGGAGCGGCCTCTTCAGCTATCCCCGAGGCTGCATATCCAGCGACTCCCAGCACCGCACTATTCATCATGAACTTGCGTCTTGATGTCTTCATTTCCCTGCCTCCTTTGTAAGTAGAAAATCATGTAACCCTGCCAGGTTGTCGGTGTTGATCAAATCCACACCGGCATCCAGCAAGACAGACCAGCCAGCAGGGGAGTCCGGAGCGTTCCAGAAGCGTATGCGTCTGCCCTGTGCATGCGCTTGGGCAACGAGTGTCTTCAGTTTCGCCTGCTCTTGCTCGGGGAGCGGGCCTTTGCCTCGCCACTTAAAATGCTTGCCCCAGTTGTCACTGATCATGGGTATGAGATGGGGAGATGCCGGTTTTTTCAAATCGTCAAGACGTCCATCGTAAGACACGTATATGACCTTTTCTGCCTCCATTAATGCACGGGGGCGATTTCCGGAAATGATGATCATCACAGCATTTGTTTCTGTCCGGTCCGTGGTGAAAGAAGTCAGCATCTTCTCATACGGCTTGAGTATCGCTGTCAACGTGTGATAGGTGTTGGTTGCGTCGGATTTGAAGTCAATGAAGAGGGTTAGCATGGGGCTATTGGGATACACGCGTCCGCCATTCGCCTTGACACGTTCCAGCAGCGGGTCTAAATAGAGCTTCTGCAGCGTCCGTTCCTTCTGCACCGCCTTGAGTTCATGAGCCACTAGCAATTGCCCCTCAACAAGCCACACATCAGCCTCAACGCTGCAGAACCCTTGATCCAACGCATCTAGCAACGGACGGGTATGCTCATAATCATTGTGCGCATGGGCACGCAGTAGGGGAGTAATGTTTTCAGCACCTTGGGATAAGACGGCCTCAGGAGCTTCAATCGCAGCATCGATTTTCTTGCGCCATGTGCGATACGTTTCCGAACATTTTGAACAAACGAACTGCTTAAGTGTTGCCGGCTTCTCTGGCGGCCCACCGACGCATCCACCGCAATAAGGAATATCAGCATTTCGGAACGTGGTAAGCAGTGCCTCGTCATATCCTCCCGGACGGATGGGAAATCCGTAGGAGACTGGCACATCAGCCTCTGCCATTTTTATTCTGTGAATCTCACACATGCCAGCTTCCAGTCCAAGCCCTGCCAATATTATCGCACGCTGCTTATAGAGCGCAGATAGTCGGGATTTGTGAGCGGCCACGGCCTCATCAAGACTCTCTTGGCGCTCACCCAAACGCTCTTGGAAAATTGTAACCTCTTCTGAAAGCGCCCTTAGTATAGCAGCATCCTTGCTCTTCTCAGTTGCTTTATCTGCTTCAGCCTCTTTCAGTTGGTTCTTAGTCAACTCGATTTCCAATGCTTTTTCTCTCACGACTATCGCATGAACGAGCTGATTGGCTTGTATGTCGGTGTCTATGTCATCAAGACGATGAAGCGTATTCGTGTCAACAGTCTGAGCAATACAGGTGAATGAGAGTGCTGTCAGGCAAAGGGCAAGACTGGTATAAAACTCTTTCATAATCGTTCCTTGTGATAAATGAAATCATCCGGTTCGACCATTTATCGAATGCCTGACGCGAAGCCCTAATAACGCAATAAGGCAATAACGCAATAAGGCAATTTCCCTAAACCGACTGCTTGAGATATTCTTCTTCCAGCGTACTGCCTTGGGTGATGGTCACGATGCCACATTGGGAGAGGATGAAGGGGATCATGCGCTGGTTGAGTTCCGCTGCTGGGATGGCCTTTTCAGCATAGTGGCAGGTGAGCGTGTTATTTTCAGGATTGAATTTCAGGGTGCCGTTTTCTCCGAGTACCTGCTCGAGGGCGTTCAGATCGGAGGGTGCGCCGGTGAGTGTATAGACAAGGATGCTGGCCTTGTTCGTAATGTTATCAACCGGGGCAAAGCGTACGGTCTTGCCGTGCTCGATGAAGGCGACATGGTCGCAGAGCTGTTCAATGTCGTTCAGGTTGTGCGAGCTGATGACAATCGTCTGCTCAGTCCTGCGCTTGGCAATGAAGGCGCGCATGCGCGCAGCTTCGCGCGGATCAAGACCGTTGAGCGGTTCGTCTAAGAGGATGATTTCCGGATTGCCGAGGAAGCATTGCCCTGCCATGATGCGTTTGCGCATGCCATGCGAGAGCGAGCGGATCGGCGAGTTTGCACGGTCGCCGAGGTTGACGGCTTCCAGCATGTCGGAGGCTGATTTTTTTGCGGTCTGCAGGGAGAGCCCCTGTAAACGGCCGTAATGCGTCAATAACTCCAGCGGACAGCTTGTAAGCGGCAGTTCCGAATCTTGCGGCAGGATTGCAAAGCGTCCGCCATGAACATCCGCGTCAAAGGGCCCGTTGCCCAGCAGATTGATTTGGCCTGAGTTGGGGGTGAGGAATCCTGCGATGGTCATCATCAGTGTTGTCTTGCCAGCGCCGTTTGAACCGACGAGCCCTGTGACGCTATAGCGCGGTATGCGCAACGTCAAGCCGTCTAAAGCGCGGCGCTTGCCATAGCATTTGACCAGATTAGTGACTTCGAGTGCAGTGATCATGATTAGAGGTCGCGTTTTCTAAAGAAGAAGTAGCCGATGCCCAGATAGGTGAAGCCCAGTACAATCAAGAAGATCGAGCCTGTAATAAGCGGCTGCGCGCTGCTTCGCCACAAGAGCATTTCATAGTCAGAGGGGAAGAGTGCAGCGATGTATGGCAAGATGACTTGCCAGCCTTTGCCTGACGTGAAGAGGGTGGTGACGCCCGTGATAATGGCGAGGCCGACAAGGCTGAGAATGCCAAAGATGGTTGATTTGCTCGCTGACTTTGTGAAGAGGGAGAGCCCCATAATCAGGCCGACGAAGGGGATGGAATAGATCCAGGCTCGCACCGCCCAGAAGCCCATGTTCCAGACGATTTCAATGGGTGCATAACGTCCGAGACGCCAGCGGGCCACAGCATACGCGCAGACGCCGATGATGATGACAGCCAAGGCGATGAGCGATACTTGCCCGAAAAACTTTCCAAGCACCCAGGCGCCACGCGATGTCCGGAAGGCAATATAGCGTACGGCCCCTGAGCCCATCTCTTCCGGGATCCGATTGGCGGCAATCAGGACGACCAGCAGGGGCATGTAGAAGAAGGAGAGCCAAGCATAGATGAGCTCGACAGGGTTCTTGCCCTGAATATCGTCAAAGACCTTATTACTCTTTGATACTTGCCGCATGATACCCTGAAAGGGCTTTGACTTCCAGAGCGTCGTGGCAATAGCGCCCGGGTTTTCCGAGGCGGGCAAGAGCAATACAGAAGCGAGTTCCTTTTCGACTTTCTGGAGCAGGCTGATGGACCAGTACATGGTGCCGACCGAGGTGGCCATGTAGAGCAACAACGCGACGAGTGCACGCCGGCTACGCAGTGCATCGAACCACTCATAGCAGGTCATTCGCCAAACATGTATGAATTGTGTCATGATGGGTCTCTTGCCTTAACGTGCAAAGGGAGGGCGCATGGGCTTCATGGCTTGAAGTTTGTCCTGAACCTCTGTCAGGGGCTCAATCACGTTCGGGTCGATAAAGTCGGTCATCTGCATTTTTCCGACCTCGGATTGCTTGTCTTGCGGGACAGCTTTGAAGAGCGAGTCATACGCCGTCGTCATGGATGTTGTCATCTCCGCGACAACGCGGATGCCCTGTTCGGTTGTCATCTCAGGTGCATTTTTGACTTCGGTTGCGAGCCCTTTCATGGTATCGAACATGGTTTGATTCATCGTGTTGATGGCATTGTCAAAAGCTGTTTGCTGCTCGACGGTCTTCAATCCGAGTTTGTCCATCATCTGTGCCCGCGCAAGTTCAGCGCGGGTCCGCCAGAGTTCCTTGGCTTCATCGATGCGTGCGCGCAGGTCTTCAGGCGAGATGCGTTCGCGGTGCGCGTGATGTGCCGGCGCGTTTGTATTCGTCAGGTCGATGGTGATAGCGTTAGTGGCAACGTCAGGCGTCTGGTTAGTTATGGCCGGTGCGCGCTTGCGAGGTTTGGTGGCTTTATCCGGAATTTGAACCATGCGTGTGATGTTGTTCAGCGCATCTGTATTCTTCTGCGTGGACACTTCCATGCGAACAGCTGATTCAATCCGTGTATCTTCGTTCGGCAGCCAGCGTCCGATCAGCAGGCCTGCCAGCAAAGCAAAGGGAAGCAGATGCCAAAGTTTCATAAGAATTGCCTCTAGTACGTAATATTAAAATCAATAACCGTGGACGGCAATCTGAACTTGCGCGTCAACAGGTTGGCCAGTGCGCGGACGCCTGTCAGCTCTGTTGCATAGTGGCCTGCAAAGACGGCGTTCATTTTGAGATTTTCAGCCTGGTTGTAGCCTTGCAGGCTGGGTTCGCCCGTCAGAAATGCATCCACGCCAAGGGCCTTGGCCTCAGCAATCATATCTGCCCCGCCTCCGGAGACGATACCGATTTTCTTGACCTTTTTCGGGCCGAAGTCAAGCGCCTGATACGTAGAGGAGACGTGTTGCCCAATGAGGGCACAAAAGTCCGCGAACGCAAGGGCCTTCGGCAACGTCCCGGTCACGCCAATCGTATTTCCATGGTAGGAGAAGGCGGGTTTGATGTGACCCAGCTTGAGGATCTTTGCAAGTTGCGCATTGTTGCCATAGAGCGGATGCGCATCAAGGGGCAGATGGGAGGCGTATACGGCGATGTTGTGTGTGATCGCGAAGGAGACGAGCTCGTAATTTAAATCGGTGATGCGCTTTAGAGAGTCAGCCCAGCTTAATCCATGATGGCAGATGACAAAGTCCGCACCTTGCTCGTGAGCTGCTTGAAGAAAGCGCAGACTCGCATCAACGCCAACCGCAATCGAAGAGACACTGCCCGCATTGGCGATTTGGAGTCCGTTGTTAGAGGAGTCAGTGAAGGCATTGTTCTGGAGTGTATGGTCCAAAAACTGCGCAATGCGTTGAAGCGATAGACTCATAGAGCATGCCTTACTGAAGGTGTTTGTTATTGCGGCGGCGGAGGCGGTGTGCCCGCGTGCTTGGTTCCGGTTGTCTTTCCGTTTTTGGGTGCACTGGTTGCGACGGGTGCGGGTGTCCCAGCGAAGGCCTTGTTCAAGAGTTCCTTGGCTTTCGCATCGCGCAGCAGGCGCGCCTCGCTGCCCATCAATGCAATAATGACACGCCGGTTATCACGCTTGCACGTGACGACGATCGACCAACCGGCAATCTCCGTGAACCCTGTCTTAAAGCCGTCACAGCCGTCCACGTGATCTTTGAGGAAGGGGTTATGGGTACGCATAATGAATGGTTTTGGCGTCCCTTCACGGAACGTACGTTCAACAACGGAGGTGTAGCTGAAGATATCTGGATACTTACAAAGCTCGCGACCAATCTTAGCCATGTCCCGTGGTGTTGACTTGTCATGTTCGGGATCCGCGCTGGTCGTTAAGCCGTTTGGCGTGATGAAATGAGAACTGGTCATGCCCAGTGCCTTTGCCCGCGCATTCATGAGTTCGCAGAAGGCTTCCGTTGTGCCTGAGACGTGTTCGGCTAAGGCAACCGCCGCGTCATTGGCGGACTGGATCATTAAGGCATAGAGCAACTCCTGAACGGTGAACGTCTCTTTCGGGTCAAGGTAGACTTGAGAACCGCCAGTCTTGTAGGCTTTTGTGGAGACTTTGACTTGGTCCGAGAGTTTGACACTTCCATCCGCAATCTTTTCTTCGATGACCAGAAGGGTCATCATTTTGAGTGTGCTGGCAGGGTAACATACGGCATCAGCATTATCTTCAAATAAGACGGCTCCGGAATCCGCATCAATAATGATTGCACCGATATATGGATTCTTAGAGATGCACCCCTTCACTTTTTTGGGGGCTTCAGCGGTTGCCTCTTTTGTTGGCGAACTCTTTTTAGAAGGTGCCTTCTTGGTTGATGTGGCTGAAAAACCTGAACCGGCAGCCAAAACGCAAACGAGAATATAGGGGAGAAGTTGTTTCATGCGGTAAATCGGTGTCCTTTCGAATATTTTTTGAGGTCGTTATTTAATCACTTTTTTTCTCTGTTGGAAAGCCGTTATTTTAAAAAAGGGAATATCCTGTTGTTTGCAGACTTGTATAAACCCTTTAAATTCGGTATCTTATTTAACCTAATTTCTGAAATGGAAGGCTTAAACGAGATGAAACAAATCGGTGTCGGGTTGTTAGGCTTTGGAACAGTCGGAGCTGGCGTTGCGGATGGGTTGCTGCGGAACCAGAAAACTATGGCGGAACGCTTGGGCGTTGAAGTTGTCTTGAAGCGTATCGCAGATGTTGATATTACTACGGATCGTGGCATTTCTCTGGATCGATCCCTGCTGACGACGGATGCCATGTCGGTCATCCACGACAAGGACATTGATGTGATTGTGGAGCTGATTGGGGGTACGGGGATTGCAAAAGCCCTTGTATTGGCTGCGTTGAATGCTGGAAAATCCGTTGTGACGGCCAATAAGAAGCTTTTGGCTGAATATGGGGATGAAATTTTTGGTGTAGCTGCGAAGAATGGCGTGGACATCTATTTTGGGGCAAGTGTGGGAGGGGGAATCCCGATCATACGCGTCCTGCGGGAAGGATTGGCGGGCAATGAAATCCAGAGTATCCACGGCATTCTGAACGGGACCTGCAATTACATCCTGACACGTATGGAGAATGAGGGGCTTCCGTTTGAGGAAGTGCTGGCAGATGCGCAGCGAGCAGGATATGCGGAGGCGAATCCGGGTCTGGATATTGATGGCTATGACACGGCGCACAAGGCGATCATCCTGGCGTCGCTCGCATACGGCTTCCATGTGCCCATGGACGAGGTGCTGGTTGAGGGCATCCGAAATCTCTCCAGTATGGATGTGAAATTTGCTGCTGGATTTGGGTACCGTATCAAGTTGCTGGCGATTATTAAGCGCGATGGAAATCAGATTGAAGTGCGTGTGAGCCCGACGCTTGTTCCGTTGACACACATGTTGGCATCAGTCAGCCAGGTGTTTAATGCGGCGATGGTGCGGGGCGATTTAAGTGGCGATACGCTATACTATGGCCGTGGCGCTGGACGCGAACCAACAGCCAGCACGGTTATTGGTGATATTGGCGATGTGTCGCGTAATATCTTGTCTGGACAACCTCGCTATGGCCGTGGCGTGAATGTCGCCAATGAAGGCAAGTTCGTTATGCGTGCGGCCGCGGATATCACGAGCAAATATTACATTCGCTTGATGGTCCTGGATAAGGCGGGTTCGCTGGGGTTGATGACGACGACGCTGGGACGTCACGGCGTCAGCATTCTTGCCGCGACGCAGCAGGAACACCCGGAGAGCAGCAATGTCGGCCATGTTCCGGTTGTGATGCTGACACATGATGCGAAGGCCTCCGAGATTGACTGTGCGCTCAAGGAGATTTTTGATGCAGGCGTCGTAAGTGAGATGCCTGTCCGTTTACGTATGATCTAATCAAAAGAGCGGGTAGCGCCTACGTGCTGCCCATGAGGAAAGAGAAGAAGATGAAGGTATGTAAGTTTGGCGGGTCGTCTGTTGCAGATTCAAAGCAGGTTAATAAGATCGTTGATATTATTCTTTCAGATGCAGACCGTAAGATTGTTGTCGTTTCTGCCCCTGGTAAGCGAAACAAGGAGGACATGAAGGTCACGGACATGCTGATCCAGTGCGCGGATGAGGTGTTGGCGGGCAAGTGTTATGAAACGACCTTGAAGGCGATTGTTGAACGCTATGCGGAAATCCAGCGCGAGTTGAATCTGCCTTCAGGCGTTGTTGCTGAAATCGAGAAAGATTTACGGTCACGTGTCAAAGGCGACACCTCACATCATGGCATGTTTATGGACTGCATGAAGGCTGCGGGCGAAGACAATGCGGCAAAGATTGTTGCTCAGGCTTTTCAGGCGCGTGGCGCAAAAGCCATCTATGTCAATCCGCATGAAGCCGGTATGTTTTTAACCGAGGATTTTGGCAATGCGCAGTTGCTGGATGAATCCTATCCGCTGATGAAGCGCACGCTTTCGAATCGCGATGAGCTGGTGATCTTCCCTGGCTTCTTTGGCTACACGAAGAAGGGTCACGTAGCGACATTCCCTCGTGGCGGTTCGGATATCACAGGTTCGATTCTGGCTGCTGCTGTGCAGGCGGACGTGTATGAAAACTTTACGGATGTTGACTCTGTTTATCCTGTTGATCCTCGCTTAGTTCCTGAGGTGAAGGACGGCATCAAGGAGATGACCTACCGTGAAATGCGCGAACTGGCGTATGCAGGCTTTGGAGTGTTCCATGATGAAGCCGTTATCCCAGCGGTCAAGGCGGGCATTCCGATCAATGTGCGCAACACGAACCGTCCTTCAGAACCTGGCACGATGATCGTCAAGACGCGTGAAGCTCAGACGGCGGGAGTCGTAGGGATTGCCAGCGGTGACGGCTTTTGCAATATCTTCATCGACAAGTATATGATGAACCGCGAAGTCGGTTTTGGCCGCAAGCTCCTTCAGATCCTTGAAGAAGAGGGCGTTTCTTACGAGCACATGCCGTCGGGCATTGACAATGTGTCCGTCGTTTTCCGTGATCGCAATTTTACGGCAGAGTGCGAGGCACGTGTACGGACTCGTATTTTCAAGGACCTCTCGCCGGACAATGTCCAGATTGAGCGTGGCTACGCGCTGGTCATGGTTGTGGGCGAAGGCCTTTACTACACCGTCGGCATGGCCTCCAAGGCGACAAACGCACTTGCTGCTGCACATGTGAACATTGAGATGATGAACCAAGGGTCTTCGGAGATCAGCATGATGTTCGGAGTGAAGTCGGCTGACCGTGTCACCGCGGTCAAAGCGTTGTATCAGGCCTTCTTTGGAAAATGATCATGAAAAATAAAGTCTACATCTATGATACGACCTTGCGCGATGGCGCGCAGGGAGAGGGGGTCTCATTTTCAGACTCCGGCAAGGTGCGCTTTGCTAAAATGCTGGATGAATTTGGTGTAGACTTTATTGAAGGCGGGTTTGCTGGTTCGAATCCGCGTGATCAGAAATTCTTTAAGGATATCAAACGGGAAAAACTGTTGACTGCGCGTATCGCAGCCTTCGGCAGTACGCGGCGTGCGGATTTAGATGCTAAGCATGATCCGCAGCTTCACGGCTTGCTGACTGCTGATACGGAGTGGGTCACTATCTATGGCAAATCATGGTTGTTACATGTGACGGATGTGCTCAAGACGACCGGCAAAAATAACCTCCAGATGATTGCCGATACGGTTGGTTTCTTGAAGAGCTCTGGTCGCAATGTCTTTTTTGATGCTGAACATTTCTTTGATGGTTACAAGGCTGATGCTGATTATGCACTGAAGGCCCTCGGTGCTGCGTTGCGTGAAGGCGCAGCTGGTGTGGTGCTCTGCGATACGAACGGGGGATGTCTGCCGCATGAAGTTTTTGCGATCACAAAGGCGGTTCGCAAGGCGTTCCCGAAAACTGAAGTGGGCATTCATGGACACAATGACGGCGGTTTGGCTGTCGCCAATTCACTTGAAGCTGTTCGAGCGGGAGCGCGACAGGTGCAAGGCACAATCAACGGATATGGTGAACGTACGGGCAACGCCAATTTGGTGAGTATCATTCCCTCCTTGGAATTGAAGATGGGGTATGTGTGTGTCGGTGAAAAGAATCTGCGTCGCCTGCGTGAAATTTCGTTGATCACTGATGACCTTGCCAACCAGCGTGTGGATGCACGTCAACCGTATGTGGGTAAAACAGCATTCACCCATAAGGCAGGCATGCATGTGAATGCTGTCCAAAAGAATACAAAGACCTTTGAGCACATTACGCCGGAACAAGTCGGAAACCAACGGCATGTGTTGATTTCAGAATTATCAGGCGCTTCTAACGTCCTGATGAAGGCGCAGGAACTGGGCATTGATGTGACCGGCATTACCAAGGAAGACTCCCGTGCAGTTCTGGAAGAACTTAAGGTGCGTGAGCACAATGGGTATTCGTATGAGTCCGCAGATGGGTCATTCAAAATCATGCTGCAAAAAGTGCTGCACAAACATAAGCCATTCTTTGAGCTTGAAGGGTTCCGCGTGATTGTTGAAAAGCGTGGGCGTGAGGAGCCTTGCATTTCCGAAGCCACGATCAAGGTCAAGGTCGGAAACGAAACAGAGTTGACCGCAGGTGAAGGACATGGACCTGTTGATGCACTCAACGCTGCCTTACGTGCTGCGCTGACGCGCTTCTATCCTGAAATTGCGGATATCGCATTGACGGATTATCGTGTCCGCATTCTTGATCCCAAACTGGCAACACGTGCGATGACGCGTGTTGTGATCGAGTCTGGCGACGGCAAGTCCCAATGGGGAACAGTCGGCGTTTCCGAAAACATCATTGAAGCCTCATGGCAGGCACTTCTGGACAGTGTTGAGCACAAGCTGTTTGAAGTTGCGCTGGAAAAGCAATAATATGGAATACGGTAAAACGAGCATCAAGATGTTTGGCGGTGCCGTTGCAGCGCTGATCCTCTTACAGGTCTCGGGAAAGCTGGGTGGCTGAGGAAACCCCTTTGCGATACCGTGTGTACTCGCAATGATACTCTTAATTCCGGCAGGATTGATTATCGCATCTGTGGGTCTTGTGAAACAGGAGACCCCGCGTAAATATTGCATCATCGGCTTATGCCTAAATCTGCTGTGGCTGCTGCTGGTCGGGCTTATGATGTTCGCGTAATCCCAGCGCCGGATAAAGGCAGCCACGGACAAGCCAGACGAGGAAGGCGAGCATCACCAGCGGGTAAAAGACGCCGCTAAGCACCTTGACCGCCACAAGCTGGCAGATGGCCAGGATGACGGTTGAAAGCTCATCCTTGGCGAACCGTGAAATCTCTGTAAACTTATATTTTAAGAAGTTTGCCTTGTCTGACATTTCGCTTACAGAGGTAAAGCCATCCATATTGAAAACATCATGGATGTGTTTAAAGGTCTTATCAACATCAGCTTGCATGTGCGCCGTTGTCCGCTCCGCCAGATAGGCTGTGCCGGCAAGCGTCAAGGGCAATAAGGCGACGATCAGTATCCAGCAGAGGAAGAGAATGCCCCCGATGCGCCGCAATATATAGCGAAGGAGATGGTTTGTGTTGAGCAGGAATGCGAGCAGGCCCTCGACTAAATAACAGGCCAGAAAGGCAATACAAAAAGGTTGCATCAGTTCAGGGAACCCACCGACGACACACTTGATGGAAATCAGAAAAACAGCACTGGTCAGAAGAATTTTCCATGCGATGTTGATACAGTCCAGCATGGGTTTCATAAGGTCTCCTGCCTGGACCGTCATGCCGCCTTTTGTGACAACAATACCCGCCTCAAACTGGATGGTTGAGCCCTCAATCATGTCAGCGGCAGCTTTTGCGACGCCCACAGGAATCATGAGTTGCGTGGTGTCACGGATCGAGGCGTCTAGGTATGCACGATTTTTGTCTGTGAGCGGCGCGGTGATGCGATTAAGCACATGAAGGCCGCCGCAACATGCGATTAACAGTAAGACGGACAGAATGATCACTGGGCGGAAAGCAACGAGACGTGTTTTCCATTTCGTGTTCATAGCATAAGGTTATAATGCGTGACGTTGTACAAATTCCTTGGCAAATGTACGATAGGCTTCAGCGCCTTTGCTGGTCGGATCAAAAAAGATAACGGGTTTTCCAAAGCTTGGTGCTTCGCTAATGCGTACGTTGCGAGGGATAATCGTATTGTAAACCGTGTCGCTAAAATGGGTACGGACTTCTTGCACGACATCCCAAGCAAGGCGTGTGCGCCCGTCGAACATCGTCATGAGGATACCTTCGAGTTTTAGGGTCGGATTCACGCCGTTATCACGCAGTTGATTGATGATGGAGGTAATGACACTGAGCCCCTCCATGGCATAATATTCGCATTGCATGGTGACGATGATGCTGTCCGCAGCAGCAAGAGACGAGGTCATCAGGATGCCGAGCGACGGCGGGCAGTCCATCAGGATATAGTCAAATACGTTCGCGGTGAGTACTCGATCCAAGAGATTGCGTACAACGACCAGATGGTTTTCCTGACGCGCAATTTCAAGCTCAGCACCGGCCAAATCGAGCTCTGAAGGAATGATGTTGATGCCTTCGAACGGAGTGGCCTGGATAATGTCCGCAATATCCTTTGTGCCCGAGAGCACAGCATATAGGCTACTGTCAGGCTGGCGTTGCATGCCGAGTCCGCTTGTCGCATTGGCCTGCGGGTCGAGGTCGATGACCAGCACCGTCTTTTTCATTTCTGAAAGCGCGGCAGCCAAGTTGACCACGGTCGTGGTCTTTCCGACCCCGCCCTTTTGATTCGCGATTGCAATGACTTTTGTAGTTCTCATATTTGTTTTTTGATCATACCAATTTTGCGGGCATAGGCGAACATGCCACCTGCGTCGATGACGGGAGCGACTGCGCCAATAGGCTTGAGTGAAAAGACTTTGCCATCCGAGAGTCGTGTGATGGAGTTGGTCTCAATATTCACTTCAGCTTCGTCGCCGGTCTTGAACTCTGCGCAGAGGCGCGTTTCGGATTCCAGCGGAAAGACTTCGCCTGTCGCAACACAGTTGCGGAAGAAGATGCGTGCGTAGCTCTGTGCGACTACGGCGCTTGCACCAGCCGCCCCAAGTGCGATTGGTGCATGTTCACGTGATGAGCCGCACCCGAAATTGCGTCCGCCAATCACAATTGGATAGGGGGTGCTACCATCGGGGTTGGAGGCATACTTCGGAAAGGAATCCGGCAATCCAGCCAGCGCATACGAACCCAGCTTCTTGTATTCCTCAGGAATGGTTGGGACCAAGTTGAGGTAACAGGCTGGGATGAGCAGATCTGTGTCGATATTGTCTTCGAGCACATAAACCGGACCGCGGATGAGTTTTGATTTTGACATGTTAAAATACTCCTTAAGTGGACGATCTTCCTGTCATCTTTAGATATCCCGAGGATCGGTGATAAAGCCCTTGATTGCTGTAGCTGCAGCTGTGTAGGGCGATGCCAGATAAACCTGTGAGTCCTTCGACCCCATACGGCCAATGAAGTTGCGGTTCGTTGTGCTCACCACGACTTCGTTTCCATGTGTGCGTCCAAAGGTGTCAATAGGTCCGCCAAGGCAGGCTGCGCAGGAGGGCGGTGCAATAGGCTCAACACCTGCTGCCTCGAAGATCGAGCGCAAGCTCTGACCGTCGATCTTTGTGTCAACCAAGCCTTGCTCCACGTGACGGGTAGCCGGCACGATCAATGTTTTGATCGCGACTTTGCGTCCCTTCAATATCTGGGCGGCCATGATGAAGTCTTCAAGTTTGCCACCGGTGCATGAACCGATGTAGACCTGTGTCACCTTGACATCGCGGCAGGCGCGTGCCAGTGCCTTGTTGTCCGGCAGATGAGGCTTTGCGACCACGGGTTCAAGCTTGGAAATATCGTAACGATATTCAGCTTGCACCTTGGCGCCAGCATCACTGTAGAGCGGTTCGTAGGGCTTCTTGGTGCGCGCGTTGACGAAATCAAAGGTCTTTTGGTCAGGCGCGATGATGCCGTTCTTTGCTCCGGCCTCGACCGCCATATTGCAGATGGTGCAGCGTTCTTCAATGCTCAGCGCCTCGATTGCTGAACCTGTGAATTCCATTGCGCAATAGGTTGCGCCGTCCACACTGATGTCACCGATGATGTGGAGAATCAGGTCCTTGGCTGAAAGATACGAGGGCATCTTGCCGTCCAGCACGAAGCGGATGGTCGGAGGAACCTTGATCAACAGCTTTCCGGCACCCATGATGAAACCAGCATCCGTGTTACCGATACCGCTTGAAAATGCGCCGAGCGCACCATGCGTGCACGTGTGCGAGTCTGTTCCGAAGATCGTCTCGCCAGGACGGACATGGCCAAGTTCGGGCAAGGCCACATGGCAGACGCCACAGTAGCTCGGGGTACCCGGATCATAGAAATACGGGAGGTTCTGTTCCTTCACAAACGCGCGGAGCGTGTCGATGTTACGATGCGCCTTCACGTCGGCAGTGAAAATGTAATGGTCCGGAAGGATGACAATTTTCTCACGGTCGAAAACCTTGGCATCCTTGCCGAATTCCTGTTGGAAGATACCGATGGTCCCCGGCCCGCAGACGTCATGTGTGAGGAGGATGCCTGCATTAACCCAAATGTTGTCGCCGGGCTGCACGATGGATGCACCTGATTCCCGGGCTAGAATTTTTTCAGTTATGGTCATTCGTTTGTTCTCCAATGGTCATCCCTTAGGGGTTGACCTGCTATCCCCGTTTCACAAGGCTAAAAAACCGGTCTTGGTATTGCTCAAATACGCCGTGATCCTGTAAGTACTTGCCGAGTGATTTCACAAGGCTCGCGTCGCGGGCGGCTGCGTGAAAGCCCTTTTCAATTTCATCACGGATGCCCATCGGGATACCGTCTTTCATTTCAAACATACGGCGGTCCTCTAATTCCCGGATATTCAGTGGGGCCGAGGCGTGCATGACAAGCCAGAAGAGCCTGATTAGGCAGACATCCCAGGGAGAATCGACACCTTTGACAACAGCCGAGAATGGGTCCTTTTTTGCTGTGACATCAGTTTTGACGCGTTCGAGAACCGCCGTGATACTGTCGGTCACAGTTTGTTCGCTGAACGTGTCCTGCTTCAGGGAATAACCATATTGCAGGATACGGATGGAGTCCTCATTCTCACGAAGCCAATCAATATACTTGGCAGCCTCTTCCCCGAAACCTTTGAGCTCTGTTTCTGCGTAGGCGGAAGGTGTAATGATCTGAGGGCGGGATGCCTGCATACGTCCTTCACGGATGCGAACCTTAGTCGGGTCGTCCATCAGTTCTGAAACAAGGGTATAGTTAATCATCGTATTGCCAAACGTTTCCAGATGACGTTTGGGCGGAACGATAATTTCCGTGTTATGCACGGCATACCAAAAATCAAATTGTGTAGGCTTTTTGCTCATGTGAATAGAATATATTATCATAAACGGGGGTGAGTTGTCACGTTGGTGATTTTTAATTTTCTGAAAAAAAATAGGGGTTTGCGTCTTTAGGCAAGGGATGATAAACTAGTAACTCAATTTTTGGCAGAACGATGGCCTTTATGGGCTATTACACAGGTAAAGACAAAACATGACATCTGAGAAGACAGTTGGAGTTGTTGAACCGCAAACAGTGACGCTGACGTTGCCCCCTGAAGGCTTTACGCTTGAAAAGGGAGGCGTTTTACGGTCGATTACTGTTGCGTATGAACGTTGCGGGCTGCTGACCGCTGACAACAGTAATGTGGTTTTTGCCTGTCATGCCCTGACTGGGGATGCGCATGTGGCGGGCATACGCCCTGGCGAAACAGAGCCAGATGGTTGGTGGGAGGGGATGATCGGTTCGGGTAGGGGTATAGATACAGACCGCTATCAGGTTATTTGCGCAAATATTCTAGGTGGATGCAAGGGAACGACAGGGCCATCTTCTGTTTCTCCAGTGACGGGCAAGCCGTATGGCTCTGATTTTCCCAAAATGACGGTGGGCGATATCATTGAAGTGCATCGTCTGTTGCTTAAGGAGTTAGGCATCTCACGCTTGGCGGGTATCATCGGAGGAAGCTTTGGCGGCATGCAGGTCATGGAATGGGTCGTCCGCTATTCTGAAGAAGTCGAGCGCGCGATGATTGTTGCCTCAGCTGCAAGTCTTAATTCCCAGGCTCTTGCTTTTGATATTGTTGGACGGCATGCGATCACCGATGATCCAAACTGGAACAGGGGCGATTATTATGAAAACGAGCAACAACCCCACAGCGGATTGTCTAGCGCTCGCAAATTGGCCCATATCACCTATTTGTCCCAGGGATTGATGGATGAGAAGTTTGGCCGTGAAAAGCGGTCTGACTGGCTTGTGGCGAGTGACGAGTTCAAGCAGAAGAGGGATGACATATTCAGGACGTTTTTCCAGGTGGAGAGTTATCTCCAGCATCAGGGCGAAAAGTTTATTCGTCGGTTTGATGCGAATTCCTATTTGCATATCACCTTGGCGATGGACGAATATGATTTGGCGGAGAGATACGGTTCGCTGGAGAGGGCGTTTAAAGGGGTGTCCTCGCGAGTTCTGGTCGTCTCCTTGAGTGGAGACTGGCTCTTTATGCCGTGCCAGTCTGAAGAACTTGTGACGGCCTTGGTCAAGCAGCATAAGCGCGTCTCATACTGTCACCTGAATACGGATGCGGGCCATGACGCATTCTTGACACACATTTCTGATTTGAAACGCATTATTCATGCGTTCCTTGCATCTCCGGAGGAGATGAACCAGCGCGCAATACCTCAACAAAATCAGATGGAACATTATCAGAAGGTGATTGACCTGATTCCCAAAGAGGGGCGTGTCTTGGATTTGGGATGCGGCGATGGCTCATTGCTGTCGATTCTGAAGGCAAGAAACCAGGTGAGTGGAAACGGTGTCGAGATCAATGTTGATGACGTGATCCATGCCATCGGGACAGGTTGCGATGTGATTTTGGAAGATGTTGATGACGGTCTTGCAATGATTCCGGATGACAGCTATGACCGTGTGATATTGAGTGAGACGCTACAGACGATTAAACGTCCAAAGGAATTACTTCAACAAATATTGCGTGTTGCGCGCGAAGCGGTCATCACCTTCCCGAATTTTGCCTGTATGGACGTTCGACTCCAACTATTGTTTGGTGGACGCATGCCCAAGGGAAAGCAGATCCCTTATGAGTGGTACAACACGCCGAACATTCATTTGTTTACGCTGAAAGACTTTATTTCATTATGTGAAGAAGAAGAAATCGTTGTTCAGGACTTGATTTGCCAGGCCAACTCTTGGTTTGGACGGGTCTTGATTGGGCTGGGATTTAAGAATCTTGGCGCATCCAAGGTCATTGCCCGTGTAAAGCGGAAATAATGTGTTTATGGAAGGTCGAGGTACAAAGATGGAAACCTGGTTGAATGCGAATTTAGAGAATGTGGCGGTTGCATTGTCGCCCTGCTGTGGGTGTACAGTCGCGAATACAGAACGCGATGTGAATTTGCCGGGGACTGCAGCCGTGATTGATGTGCTGGAGAAGCTGATGGCCGTGTTATACCCAGGGTGTCATGGGAATGGCCCTGTTGAACATGACAGTTGCCACCATCACTTGAAGGAGACGCTTCAGGATATTGCGGAAGAGCTGTATGACCAAACCCACCGGTCGTTTGAATACGCCTGCAACAAAGTGAAGTGTATGCAGTGTGGGGATTGCAAGGAGAAAGCCCGTCAGTCCGTGACGGCGCTGATGGATGGCCTGCCCGGGATTCGCAACATGTTGCAAGAGGATATCCAGGCGGCTTATGAGGGTGACCCCGCGGCACGCTCGACCATGGAAATCGTGATGAGCTATCCAGGTCTCTATGCTATTACGGTACATCGCATCGCTCATGCGTTGTATCAGCAAGGAGTTCATTTGATCCCGCGTGTCATGAGTGAGCATGCTCACTCAAAGACGGGCATTGATATTCACCCAGGGGCAACCATCGGTTCTGGATTCTTCATTGACCATGGAACGGGCGTGGTGATTGGTGAGACGTGCAAGATTGGTCGTCGCGTCAAGCTCTATCAGGGTGTGACACTCGGAGCCTTAAGCTTTGCAAAAGATGATACTGGCGCACTGGTCAAAGGGGTCAAGCGGCATCCTGACGTGGAAGACAATGTTGTGATCTATGCAGGAGCGACTATTCTTGGCGGGGATACTGTGATCGGACGTGATTCCGTTATTGGCGGTAACGTATGGCTTATTCACTCAGTTCCGCCTGGCTCGAAAGTTTATAATCAGACTCCGAGTCCCGTTATTAAAAGCGTATAGAAAAAAATACAGTGAGAATCTTAGAGTGTCTCGAGGGCATGTCCAGAGATTCTGATTTGAGTTATTTACTGTTCAGACAGATGACCCCGCACCTCTTGCGACCTTCCTATTGTTGCTCAGCCTTTTTTCGAGCCGCCTTTGCGGCTTTTAGTTGAGCTTCCTCTTCGGCCTGCTTCTTTTGCTTTTCAATCCAAGATTTCTCGTCATCAAGGGCCCTCTGGATGAATTCCTGATAGGCTTCCGGTGTGCCGAAGCCTGTCCGGGTGTCCCCGAAGGTTGCGCCGGAGCCGTTTAAGACACCGACAAAGGGGAGCACATTGCCCATCACCGAGAAATAGGACGTGAAATAGTTTTGATGGTCGTAGTTGTCAATGTCGAGCTTGAGATAGATGAATTTATTTTCATCCAGTTTTAGCTCGCCCTTTTTGATATAATTATAAAACTTGATGCAGTTGCTGCAGGCTTCCCGCCCAATGGAAACGAAGAGGAGTTTGTTGGTCTTGGTTGCTTCCTCCATGTAAACAGGGAAGTCTTTGTCGATGTATTTTTCGGTCTCAAAGGCCTTGAGTGAATACGTTGCCGCGAGTGTAAGTATGAGCCCTAGTAAGCGTTTCATTCTTGATCCTTCCTTTCATGTTGATAAAGCTGTCTGCTTCCTGACCCCTGACTCCTGTCATAAAGGCAGTTCGGCTGGACGCGCAGGGGATACGAGTCTGAGGCGTGCATAGCAAGCTTGGGTCGCGACACGCCCTTTCGGCGTACGCTCGAGATAACCTTCCTGGATCAGGAAGGGCTCGTACACTTCTTCAATGGTGTCTGGCTCTTCACCTACAGAAACAGCGATCGTGTTGAGTCCTACAGGACCGCCATTGAATTTGTGTACAAGGGTTTCTAGGATGCGGACGTCCATCTCATCGAGGCCACGCGGGTCGATTTCAAGAAGGGAGAGCGCCTCGGCCGCTACTTCGCGCGTAATATGGTTATTTGCGCGGACTTGTGCAAAATCTCGCACGCGCCGCAGGAGATTGTTTGCGATGCGCGGGGTACCTCGTGCGCGGGACGCAATCTCGTATGAACCTGCTGGTTCAATGCTGACCTCCAACTTTCCAGCGGAGCGTTCGACAATCTTACTGAGGTCATCCGCGTGATAATAGTCCAGGCGGTTTGTAATGCCGAAACGTGAGCGCAACGGCGCGGATATCAGGCCGCTGCGTGTCGTTGCCCCGATCAGTGTAAAACGCGGCAGTTCGAGACGCACCGATCGCGCATTGGGCCCCTGGTCAATCATGATGTCGAGTACGAAATCCTCCATCGCAGAATAGAGATACTCCTCAACGGAACGTTGCATACGATGGATTTCATCGATGAAGACAATGTCGCCCGGTGAAAGACTGGTCAAGAGACCGGCAAGGTCGCCGGGTTTGTCAATAACCGGGCCTGACGTTGTCTTGACCTGGACACCCATAGCTTCGCCAATGATAAAGGCAAGCGTTGTCTTTCCTAGCCCTGGAGGACCGGAGAGCAGGATATGATCGAGGGCTTCCTTCCGTTGCCGGGCAGCCTCAACAGCAAGCAATAACCGATCGCGAATCTTTTGTTGCCCGACGAAATCATCAAAGCGAGTTGGTCTCAGACGGTTGTCAAAGGATGGGTTGCGCTGATTGAATTCCTCTGTTGAGTGTGTTTGCATGTTATCGGGAGATTTTCGACCGTCCTAACGTTGGGTAATCTTGGTAATAATAGGATGAAGCAACCTGACGGTTGTCGAATTATTCAGGTCGCGATGCGATTCCTCTTTAGATAGGTTGAACATTCCGAGAACGCACAGAAATGCAATTAGAAAAATTGATTTTAGGACGCCAAAAAAGGTGCCCAGAATTTCATTGAAGGGTGTTGGAATGGTCAAACCGATGGAATCCGTGAGTAACTTGCGCAATAGGAACCAGATTGCGACTGCGACGAATAAGGTGATGATGAAAGCGATAGAATGGGCTGCATTCGGGTTTTTATGCAAGAAGCTGAATGACTGGACTTCGTTCATGACCCAAGAAAAACCATAGAAAAAGAAGGCACCTGTGAGGATCCAGGCCAGCATGGATCCTATTTCGCCTGAAGCTCCTTGCCTAAAGCCACGTATGAGAAAAAAAATGATAATGACAAGTGCACCGCTGTCGATGACGCCGAAGTCTTTAATTGTGGTAAAGATACTGCTCATACGTGAATACTTTCATGTGCCGTGAGATGCCGCTCTATTTTTTTGGAAGTATTTTGACCCATTTTTCGTAATCTGCTCGTCCCGGATCCTTTGCTGAAATCATGGACAAGTAAAATTCTCCATAGAGACGCGCTTCTGGATAACGTCCTTCCGCATAACGTAACTTAGCCATCAGTTTTGCGGATGCCGGGTTGAAGGGACTACGGGCAATGGCCTTATCTAGCGTTTTGATGGCTTCACCGTATTGTCTCAGCTGTATGGACAATTCGGCTGCTTGACAATAACAATCTTGGTTGTTCGGGTTGATTTCGGATGCGCGCTTGAATGCGTTACGCGCTTCATTCCGAAGACCTTGTTGCAGATAGACATTAGCAAGTCCATACGATGCGCTAAAAGTGAGAGAGTCTGCGTCCAGTGCTTCCTTGTAATATTTTATAGCCTTGGCGTACTGCTTCATTGAATAGGCGGTCACGCCTTCTTGAAGGAGTTTGGCTGCCTTAGGAGAGTCCCTCCGGATGACATCTGGCTCATTCGCGCGCGTCCGTTCGATATTCGTTTTTAAACGCTTGATATTGCTGGTAGCCTTTTCGAAGTAGCGATTCTTTGGTTTGGCGATGTGTACAAAAAGTTCAAAGGTGTCTAGGGCCTCCTCGTACAACTTATAGTCATCTCGATACAGGGTGGCAAGATTGTAATAGGCTGCTTCATGCTTCCTGTTCTCTTTAATTGCACGTAAATAATATAAACGAGAAATATCAAACCGCTTGCGACGGGCTTCAACAAGGCCGAGCGTAGTCAAAACTCGCGCCTTTACATCTGCGGAGGGTGCACAGGCAAGAGCCTTTTCAAGCATCTCAGATGCTGGTAAAAGATTATCTTGTTGAAGATCAAGTTGTCCCATGCATGCGAGAGCATCGCTGTACCCTGGATTTAATTTAATGGCTTCAGAAAATGCGGCTTGCGCTTGTGCGCAATTGCCAAGCTCCATATGAGCGACGCCAAGGTTGTAATAAAGTTCTGGTGAATTGGTGATACGGCTTGTCGCATACGTTAAGTGCTCGACAGCCTTTTCATATCTCCCTTCCTTGAAGGCCTCCATACCACTCTTTGCGGAACTCAAGCCTGAACGGGATCCGCATCCGCAAACGCCCAATACCATTAGGCATAAAAGCAAATAAAAACCACGCATCATAAAATGTCCTCTTATCGTTTTGATCGTTTTCAATGGTGCAACTGAAAATACGTTAAATTTCGCTAATATATTACCGCAGAAAGGGGGACTGCGCAAGCGTAATGGATAGGTTCTGAGGAAATTGCTTTTGAACAGCACAGAACACGTATCGCTATTTCATAGATTACAGCTTTGCTTCATTACAACGTTACCTCGTTACTTCACCCATTCACGCGAGAGATGACGTTGATCATGACCGCCCGAGTGACGTCTTGTATGCCGGGAACCTTGCTTTCGCGGGAACCGGCTACGTTGAGGACGCCCTCCTGCAATGGGAGCGACAACAACCATCCGACAATCCGGTTGGTTGCCTCTTTTCGATCTGCAGCCAGATTCACGACAAGGTGAGGTTTCTTGTGTTTTTCTGCAAAAATGCAAGTTCTCAGGGAGGCGCTCTTTACCAATCCGCAGACCATGACGAGTGTCGCATCAGAATCAACGACGTTGGCCTCGGTGCGTTCCACGTAAGAGGTTGTTTGCGTTTCGCGCAGGGCATCATGCCGTGAAGGAACGCCTCCGTCCTCAGCTCGTCTGCCTTTGGGCACCCAGCCACCGTAGGGGAGCTTACTGGCGATGGCTGCATCGAGGCCGCCGCGGTCCGCACCAGTCTGTCCGCCAGAAACTATCTTTGCTATTTTCATATTTCAACGGGCACAGCTTATCACATCTGGTCAGTCGGAGCATCGTTTATTTTCAAGCTTGCATACATTCGTGAAAGTATGTATATTAATAGCTTCTTTTGAAGATAGAGGACATTGGTATGGCGCGAAGAACTAAAGCGGAAGCGGAACAGACGCGGCAGAAAATTTTGAAGACAGCACTCGACCTGTTCGTTGAAAAAGGATACGAGCGTGCGACGTTTGAAGATGTGGCTGCCCGTATCAAGCTGACCAAAGGCGCGGTCTATTGGCATTTTAAAAGCAAGCCAGATTTATTCACTGAAGTGGTAGCGGATATGACGGCGAAGCATAACGTGCAGATTGCCCGAGTACTGCCTGATCCGGTCACGTTGGACGGCCTGGTTGCGCATTTTGTCGAACGGGCGCGATTGATCGTGGAACAGCCCCGCAGCCGGAAATATTTTCAAATGATGCTGAGCCAGGACTGGCCAGCAGCAAAGTTCATCCCCATCAAGCGACGCCTTCGCGAAAGCGGGGCTGGTCCGTTTGAACTCATCGAAAAAACCTTGCGCATGTTTCAGGAAAAGGGTGAGATACGGAAAGACGCAGACATCCCAATGTGTGCGGCGGCGTTGGGTGCGATGTGGTTGGGCGCGATGAAACTGCAAGTCGATCAGTGTCTGGATGCGGATTTAGCTGCATCAATTAACTTGGGATTCACTGCAATTATCAATACGATCAGGACATAACAGGTTTTAAATAAAGGAGGATAAGAACGGAATGAAAAAGAATCGAATAAATTATTTCAAAGCATTCGGTACGGGCTTGGCACCGCTTTGCTGCGGGTTCTTGTTGTCGGCCTGTGACCGTCAACCTAAGGCTGGGCTCATATTTCCGCCTGCAGAGGTTGCGACAATAACGGTCACGCAGAAACCTGTTTTGCTGACGACTGAGCTCCCTGGACGCACATCGCCTTATCTTATCGCTGAAGTCCGGCCGCAAGTCAGCGGACTCATTCAAAAGCGACTCTTTACTGAAGGCTCTGATGTCAAGGCCGGGCAAAAACTCTACGAGATTGATCCTGCTCCGTTTCAGGCGGCCATGAGCCATGCGATGGCGACTCTCGAAGCCTCGAAGAAAGCTACTGATCAGACGCGTGCAGCGTTGAACGCAGCTCTCGCAGGCGTCGCTCGTCAGCAGGCGACAGTCACTTTTGCAAGGACGAATCGTAAGCGCTTTGAAGATTTGTTAAAGGAAAAGGCTGTTTCCAGTAGCGACTGTGAACAAGCTGTGACTTCGGCTGATGTGGCTGAGGCGACTCTCAAGGCGACTGAGGCGGAAGTGCAGAGTGCCCAAGGTGCAGTGGCTGCTTCTGAAGCAGCCATTCAGCAGGCCACATCGGCAGTGGAAATCGCTCGGATCAACTTGTCTTACACCACCATTGTTGCTCCTATTTCCGGGCGTATCGGTAAATCCGCTGTGACCGATGGTGCCATTGTAACAGCCTATCAGCCTGTGCCTTTGGCGACTATCCAGCAGATGGATCCTATTTATGTTGATGTTCCACAATCCACAGCAGAACTGCTGCGTCTTAAGCGCCGTCTGCAGGAGGGTCAACTCCTTGTTAATGGGACGGATCTGAGTCAGGTACGGATCTTTCAGGAAGATGGAAAGGCCTATCCGTTAGAAGGGACGCTCCAGTTCCGTGATGTCTCGGTTGATCCGAGCACGGGTTCTGTGATTCTTCGCATGGTCTTTCCGAACCCGGATGGTGCGCTGTTGCCGGGCATGTTTGTCCGTGCGGTGATCAAAGAGGGCGTCAACGAGAAGGCGATACTGGTACCCCAGCAGACGGTTTCGCGTGATCCAAAGGGCAATCCCATAGCCTTTGTCGTGAATGCGGCGCAGCGGGTTGAACCACGGATGCTGAGTCTTGATCGGGCCTCCGGAAATCAATGGATCGTGGCCTCTGGGCTTATTTCCGGTGATCGTGTGATCGTCGAGGGCATGCAAAAGGCTCGCCCTGGCGCAGAGGTGAAGGCAGTCCCTTTTGAAGAGGGTGCAAAACAAGAACAAAAGGCCAATCCGGCTTCAACCGCTAAGTAACGAAGGCACACCATGTTATCACGTTTTTTTCTGGATCGTCCGGTCTTTGCCTGGGTCATCGCTATCATCCTGATGGTGGCGGGTGGCTTGGCTATTTATAATCTTCCTATCGCGCAGTATCCGCCTATTGCGCCTCCTTCCATCTCCATTACCGCCTTCTATCCAGGAGCGTCGGCGGAGACAGTGGAGAACAGCGTGACGCAGATCATCGAGCAGAAGATGACCGGCTTCGACAAGATGCTCTATATTTCTGCCAGCAGCGATTCAGCGGGTGCCGCCCGTATTGACCTGACCTTCTCGCCAGGGACTGATCCGGACCTCGCCTGGGCGCAAGTTCAGAACAAACTCCAGCTCGCGATGGCGAACTTGCCGGCGGTGGTACAGAATCAAGGCGTGAAGGTGAGCAAGTCCACTCGTAACTACCTGTTGATCGTAGGGCTGGTCTCGCCGGATGCAACGATGGATGGCAATGACCTGCGGGATTATGCCCAGTCCAATCTCGAGAAGGTGCTTTCGCGTGTGCCGGGCGTAGGCGAAGTTGAGGTTTTCGGCAGCCAGTATTCCATGCGTATCTGGCTGAATCCTGAGCGCTTGACCCAGTATCAGATGACCATTCAGGATGTGATCCTGGGGTTGCGGGCTTACAACGTGGAGATTTCAGCAGGACAGTTCGGCGGAGCGCCTGCAGTGGCTGGGCAGAGACTGAACGCCTCCATCATTGTTCAAAGTTTGCTCAAGACACCGGATGAGTTCGCGGCCATTCCGTTGCGTACCAATCCGGACGGTTCCGTTGTGCGGGTCAAGGATGTGGGACGCGCTGAACTTGGGACCGAGTCATACGATGTCGAAGCCTACTTTAATGGTAAACCTGCGGCTGCTTTGGCGATCCGCCAGTCAGCTGGAGCCAATGCGCTCTCCACGGCGAATGCCATCCGCGCCAAGCTCGAGGAGATGAGCCAGTTCTTTCCTGCGGGCATGAAGGTCGTTTATCCTTACGATACGACCCCGTTTGTGCGAGTCGCGATCCGCGAAGTGGTGAAGACACTTTTCGAAGCCATCCTGCTGGTCTTTTTAGTGATGTACCTCTTCATGGGCAATATGCGCGCCACGTTGATTCCAACCATTGCTGTGCCCGTGGTGATCTTGGGGACGTTTGCGGTGCTTGGATTTTTTGGTTTTTCAATCAACATGCTGACTATGTTCGCGATGGTGTTGGCCATTGGACTCCTGGTGGACGATGCCATTGTGGTTGTGGAAAACGTGGAACGGCTGATGAGCGAGCAGGGGCTTTCACCCTTTGATGCGACGCGGAAATCAATGGACCAGATCACCAGCGCCTTGATCGGCATCGGACTGGTGCTCTCGGCGGTCTTTGGTCCCATGGCCTTCTTTGCCGGTTCCACAGGCGTCATTTACCGTCAATTCTCTGTAACTATCATTGCATCCATGCTTCTTTCCGTGGTTGTGGCGTTGGTCTTGACGCCGGTGTTGTGTGTCGCGTTTCTGAGACCGGTGCCGAAGGGGCATGAAGCGTCTGAGTCGGGTGTCTGGTTCATGCGGCCCTTCTTCCGCTGGTTCGATCACCTCTTTTTTCGCTTTAGAGACACGTATGTGGGAGTGGTCGGACACTCCCTCGTACGCAAGCCCCGCTATGTGATCCTCTTTGTTCTGATCGTTGTCGTCATGGGCTTTCTGTTCAAGCGGATGCCCTCGGCGTACCTTCCTGATGAAGACCAAGGAATTCTTATGGCTCAGGCTTTGTTGCCTGGAAACTCGACTTTGGAACAGACCAAGAAGGTCATGGAGGTCGTGCGGGATCATTTTCTGGTGAACGAGAAGGATTCTGTTGAAGGAATTATGACAGTCTCGGGCCGTGCATTCTCAGGGAGCGGTCAAAATGCAGGCTTGGCTTTCATCAAGCTGAGAGACTGGGACCTCCGTCCGCGCGCAGATCAAAAAGCTTTTGCCGTGGCTGGACGAGCCATGGGCGCGTTTTCCCAAATTCGCAATGCCATGGTCTTTGCCTTTGCCCCGCCTGCAGTGATCGAACTGGGTATGGCAAAGGGGTTTGACTTCCAATTGCTAGATCGCGGCGGTTTGGGGCATGCTAAACTGATGGAGACTCGCAACCAGCTTCTCGGCATGGCTGCACAGAATCCGGTGTTGGCCAAGGTGCGTCCCAACGGCTTAGAGGACGTTCCTGAGTACCGGGTTGACGTGGACTGGGAGAAGGCAGGTGCCATGGGTGCGCCCATTAGTTCGATTCACAACACAATTTCTGCGGCCTTCGGCAGTGCGTATGTCAACGACTTCATTCAAGGCGGACGCGTGAAGCGCGTCTATGTCCAAGCAGATGCGCCTTATCGTATGTCGCCGAATGATCTTGAGAAGCTCTATGTGCGCAACACCACAGGCAAGATGGTTCCCTTCTCCTCCTTCGCATCCGGGCATTGGACGTCCGGTTCTCCCAGGTTGGAGCGCTTCAACGGTTTCCCGTCCCTCAACATTCAAGGCGAATCTGCGCCAGGGAGGAGTTCGGGTGAAGCCATGCAGACCATGGAAGGGTTTGTGAAGAAATTGCCCCAAGGGATTGGTTTTGACTGGACAGGACTTTCGTATCAGGAACGGCAGGCTGGCTCTCAAGCGGCTCCGCTCTATGCCTTCTCGATCTTGGTTATCTTCCTCTGTTTGGCAGCGCTCTACGAGAGCTGGCCCATCCCCGTTTCGATCTTGCTCGCCTTGCCCTTAGGCGTGATCGGCGGTGTGATCGGCTCGACGCTTCGAGGACTGCCCAATGACGTCTACTTCCAGATTGGGCTGCTGACCACTCTTGGCTTGACGACTAAAAACGCCATCCTGATCGTGCAGTTCGCCAAGACGCGCGTGGATGAGGGCATGGGCATGACCGAGGCGACGCTGGAAGCTGCAAAGCTGCGGTTGCGTCCGATTATCATGACCTCCTTGGCCTTTGGCTTTGGCGTGATGCCTCTGGCCTTTGCAAATGGCGCCGGTGCTGGTGCGCAGAAGGCTATCGGCACTGCTGTCTTGGGCGGCGTTGTGACATCTACATTTTTAGTGACCCTCTTTGCTCCTCTCTTCTTTGTGATGATTGAGAAGACATTTAGCAAGCGCAACAAGAATAACCAAACCAAAGTTACAGAAGAACATTCATCTGGAAATCACTAACATGAAACACTCCATCATCCTTCCCTTACTCGGAATAGCCCTTCTCCCGATGGGCTGCACAATGGCTCCGAACTATACGCGGCCAAACGCTCCGGTCCCTGCTGCGTGGCCGGTTGGTGCGGCCTACGCTGAATCTGCAACCACGACAAACACAGGTGTAGTCGCAGATTTGGGCTGGGAGGAATTTTTCACCGACGAGAAACTCCGTCACGTCATCGCTGCGTCACTCACGAACAATCTCGATCTGCGAGGCGCAGCCTTGAATGTCGAGCTGGCTCGTGCGATATACGGTATCCAGCGCGCTAGCCTGTTGCCGACCTTCGGCTTGGGAGCAAGCGAAAGCAAAGCAGGCATACCTGCTGATCTCTCCTCCTCTGGCAGCCGGATGACGACCACGCGCTATGATGCCAATCTCGGTATCGCAGCGTGGGAGATCGATTTCTTCGGCCGTATCCGTAGCTTGAAGGATCGCGCCTTGAATGAGTACCTAGCTACAGAACAGGCTCGTCGCAGTGCGCAGATCCTGTTGATCTCTACGGTTGCAGAGACCTATCTTGCTCTCGCAGCGGATCGGGAAAATCTGCAACTGGCTGAAACCACGTTGAAGTCGCAAATGGACGCCTACGCCTTGATAAAACATCGCTATGAACTCGGCGTGGTGAACGAACTGGACCTCTACCGCGCCCAGACTCAGGTGGATACTGCGCGGGGCGATGTCGCTGCATTCAAGCAACGCGTTGCGCAGGATCAGAATGCAATGAACCTCCTCGCGGGTGCTCCTGTCCCAGCTGATTTGTTGCCAGCCCAGTTAGCGGAAGTCAAGCAACCGCAAGAGATCCAATCAGGCATCGCCTCCGAAGTTCTTTTGAGTAGACCCGATGTGTTACAGTCCGAGGATATGCTTAAAGCCGCTAACGCAGATATCGGCGCTGCGCGTGCTGCTTTCTTCCCGCGCATTTCATTGACGACCGCAATTGGTACAGCCAGCAGTGAACTCTCCGGACTCTTTATGGCGGGATCAGGTGCCTGGATGTATGCCCCGCAGATCATCATGCCGATTTTTGATGCGCGTACATGGTCTGCTCTCACGGCCGCCAAAGCCCAACAGAAGATTGCTCTGAACCAATACGAAAAAAACATTCAAGGTGCATTCAGGGAAGTGGCCGATACGCTGGCGGTGCGCGGCACTGTGAGCGAGCAAGTCTCAGCGCAGGAATCGTTGGTCCATGCTGTTACTGCAACACACCGGTTATCCACGTCCCGTTACGACAAGGGAATTGACAGTTACCTAAGCGTTTTGGATGCACAACGGTCGCTGTATGGTGCGCAGCAACGACTGGTCCAGCTTCGCTATTCGAAGCTCGTCAATCAGGTGCGCCTCTATGCTGTTTTAGGCGGCGGTAGCCCGAAATAAAAGAGAGTGGAATAATGGAATACTGGAAGGTTGGAGTATTGAAATGGAAACGTGATTGATACGGCAGACTGGTACTACCAAGTGTTCGTCTCCCCATCGTTCCGACATTCCATAAATCCATCATTCCCTTGAAGTCCAGGCACGTTGTCCACATTTCCGCTTGCACCTCAATCCAAATATGATCCACTGCATCCGGAAATGTCGGTACTTGAACCAGGATTTCAGCGTCGGTCGCTATTTATGCTTGCGGGCGGGCTGATATTTATACTCGGTACGAGCGTCATGGGTGTAATCCTGTGGCGGGTGATTACTAGACTGCAAAAAGACGATGAACAGCAACCAAGGGCCGGATAGTTTGGGATATTGACAGTATAGGTGGCGAGCATATACAGGAGGAGCCGAACGCCTCGCGCAATTACCAGAACTTTCCAATGAGCTACACAGTCGCCTTTCACATTTTGGGTCTAGCTTTCGGGCCGATGCAGCGTTGGGCCCAGGCATCATATTCGGCGGTTAGTTCTTTGACTCGTTCGGGATATTGCTGCGACAGGTCAACGGTTTCGCAGGGATCCTTGCTTAGATCATAAAGCTCCCATGCGACCGGGGTCGGAAATTTCTTGCCGTACACCAGCTTCCAGTTTTTCTTAATAATCGCGCGGGCGCCTTCGTGCTGATAACAAAGGCTTCGGTCCGCCAATGTCCCCCCTGATTGGAAGGTGGGTGTCAGACTGACGCCTTCCATAGGTAAGATGGCCTTTTGCTGTCGTTCTTTCGGATAGGTTGCCTTCGCAAGTTCGGCTAACGTGGGCATGATGTCCATGATGTGCGCTGGATCGCGCACCCAGCGTCCAGGGTCTTTTACGCCAGACGGCCAGTGGACGATGAAGGGTGTCACCATGCCTCCTTGGTGGGTGAAATGCTTGTAGAGGCGGAATGGGGTATTGCAGAGATTGGCCCAGGCTGAGCCGTATGCCATATTCGATTTGACGCCGCCCATCGTTTTAAGCCCGTCGCCTTGATAGAGATGAGTGATGCCTTTGCGTGAACCTTCATCGAACCCGAACGGTCCCCATTCGTAGCAGGCTCCATTGTCCGAAAGGATTAGGATGATTGTGTTTTCAAAACTGCCTGCTTTTTTGAGCTGTTCAATAATGCGCCCGATGCCGTCGTCTACATGCTTGACCATGGCAGCATATAGAGCCATGCGGTGAGACAGATCTTCCCTTCGATCTTCAGGCAAGGAGTCCCAAGCCGGATTCTGTTTGCCGGCGTATCCATTCGCGATGGCATCCGTGTCCACCGGGACCAGCGAACGCTCGGTCAGCTTCCATCCGTCGTGATTGATCAGGCCTATTTCTTTCATGCGCGCAAAACGCTCTTTTCGAAGAATGTCCCAACCCTTGCGATATGTATCAATCATCGGCTTTGCCGATTCCATGGGAGCCTGGATCGGGAAGTGCGGAGAGGAATGGGCGAGATAGAGGAACCACGGTTTTTCTTTTTTTGCAGCTTGCTGAAGGAACTCGATCGCGTAATCAGTGAAGGCATCAGTCGCATAGAATTTTCCTTCGCTGTATTGGATCTCCTTCGTGCGTCCTGCAGGGAGCCGCAGATAGAGATCAGGGGACCACTGATCCTTGGCATATCCGTTGATGTAACCATAAAATTCCTGGAACCCCCGGGCTGTTGGAATCGCCTGCTTAGCGCCAACATGCCATTTGCCGACCCCGTAGGTCAGATAGCCAGCGTCACCCAGCACTTCTGCAAGCGTGACACATTGGTCGTTGAGTTCACCGCCCATGTTCGGAATTCCGGCTTGTCCCGGATGAAGTCCGGTCAGTAGGGAGGCGCGACTCGGACAGCACCGCGCGGAGTTCGACATTTGTGTGAAGCGAAGTCCGCCCTTGCCCAGGCTGTCGAGGTTCGGCGTCGGGATTTCGCCGGCATAACAACCGAGGTCGCTAAATCCAAGATCATCGAAGAGCACGAGCAACACATTCGGCCGCCCCGCTGCTGCGGCGGGGAGTACGGCGAGAGCAAAGGTGAGAACCAGCGCTAAAAAAAGCAAGCTTCTGCCGGGTGGGATTATAAGAGTCCTATTTTTTTTCATACAAGAGATCTCAGGTGTTTCGAGGTGTTTATTCTTTTCTTAGCATTGAACGCCGCTGGAGAGAGTTTAACGGTCTGCCAGACGTCTCAATGTACATTTGGGAGCATACATTAAAATACTCAGGAATGTAAACATCGTAATAATAACCAACGTCCCCCTATGTTCAATCCAATAAAAAAACTGTAATCCCGTCAAACGGAGTGGAGTGCGACCTAGCCTTCTCCGAAATGAAAGAAAAAAAGCGACGGGAGAATCTCCCGTCGCTGCAACTCTAAACAGTCCGTAATTTTAGTGTGCTTTTACTGCCTAGAGAAGTTGTTTGACTGCCGCGACGATGTCACGGTCATGGGGCAGGAAGGCGTCTTCCAGGGAATAGGCCTGGGGAGCGATGCCGTCCTTTGCTCCGACGCGCAGCACCGGGGCGTCGAGGGAATCGAACGCTTCCGCCATGATGCGCGAGGCGATTTCGCCCGTAAAGCTGCCGATGCCGACGCAGTGGCTTGCTACGACGCAGCGCCCGGTCTTGCGGACCGATGCTAAAATGGTCTCCATGTCCAGCGGAACGAGCGAACGGATGTCCACGACTTCAGCCGAAACATTATCCTTCGCCAGCATATCTGCCGCGCGCAGGGCATCGAAGAGCATCGGACCCCACGTCACGATCGTGACCTGTGAACCTTCACGCTTGATATCCGCCTTGCCGAGTGGAACCAAGTGTTCGCCCTGCGGTACGACGCCCTTCATATTGTACATGATTTGGGACTCCACGAACATGATCGGGTTGTTGTCGCGGATCGCGCTCTTGAGCATGCCCTTGGCATCTGCCGGGGTTGCGGGATAGACCACGTACAAACCAGGGATGTGTGCAAACATGGATTCAAGGGTCTGGGAGTGCTGTCCACCATACCCCTTGCCGCCACCGACTGAGGCGCGGTAGACGAGAGGGACTTCAATGTTCGCCCCGGACATATAATGCCACTTGGCGGCTTGATTGGAAATCTGGTCTGACGCCATGAGACCGAAGTCCATATACATCAACTCCACCACTGGACGCAGTCCTGTCATGGATGCGCCGACTGCGGTACCGCAGATGCACGCCTCAGAGATGGGCGAGTTGAAGACGCGGTCACGGCCGAAGGCTTCTGTGAGTCCCTTGGTCACCTTGAAGGCGCCGCCATACTCGGCGATATCTTCACCCCATTGGACCACGCGATTGTCACGTAGCATTTCCTCGATAAGCGCTTCCTTGATGGCATCCTTGTAGGTCATCTGTCCGTCATCCGACCTCTTAATCACCGGCATCTCGCCAGAGACGCGGGGCACGGCACATTCAGCAGGAACGACGTCGACAGACGTGTCGGTGTACATGTACTTGATGACATCAGCAGGATCAGGATCTTTTGACCATGCAGCCTTCGCCGCCATGCGCGCGTTGCGGTCAGCGACCTTGGCCTTCAGGTCAGCCAATTTCTTGACGGTGATGCAGCCGGCATCCAGCAGTTGCTTTTCGAAGGAGGCGATTGGGTCAACAGCCTTCCACTCGGCCTCTTCGTCCTTGGTGCGGTATTCCTGGCGGGGGTCGCCCAGGGAGTGACCGTAATTACGATAGGTGTCAAATTCGAGCATGACAGGGCCTTCACCCTTGCGGCAAAGCTCAACTGCGCGACGCATGGCGCTCATGCACGCCATGATGTCCATGCCATTGACCACTTCGGCATGCATGTTGTTATCCGAAAAGCCTGCTGCACGGCGTGCTACGCATGCGACACCCGCGACTTCGCCGTCGATGCGGCCTGTGAAGCCATAGTGGTTGTTGATGACGGCATAAACGATCGGAAGGCCGAAGGGGGTGTTCGTGTAGGTCTTATCCGTGAACTGGCCCATGGCTGCCCAGTTCAAGGATTCGAGCACAACGCCATTAGCGTAGGCACCGTCGCCTGCGAAACAGCAGGTCACCTTGCCAGTCTTGAAATAGCGTGAGCTCATGGCCGAACCGGTTGCGATGGGTACGCCACCTCCGACGATTGCGTTTGCACCGAGATGACCAGCCTTAAAGTCGGCAATATGCATCCCGCCACCACGCCCTTTGCAGTAGCCAGCTTCTTTGCCGAAGAGCTCCGCGATGGCACGGAAGACATGATCTTCAATCGCTTCATCCATCAGTTCTTTTTTCTTGGCTGCTTTGCACTCAGGAATACGTGACTTCAGTTCTTTCTCGCTCATGCCACGGATTGCGACACAGCCCTTTGCAAGGGAGTCGCCATGACCTCGGTGCGTGGAGGTGATAAAATCATCATAGTTCATCGCTGCGCAACACCCGACGGCGGTTGCTTCCTGGCCGATGGAGACGTGCGTGGGGCCGCGATATTCATAGCCCTTGCAGGATTCATAAGCGCCAGTACGCAACTTGACAATCATCTCTTCGAATTCGCGAATGATTAGCATGTCTTCCAGCACATCCACTGCTTTTGCTGCTGTGATCGTGCCAGCTTTCAATTCGTCTTTCAGTGTTCCTTTGTACTGATACGCAGGAATCTTGCCGAGATTATAGGTTTTAGCCTTGAAATCCGGCTTCAATGTGCTGAGGTAGTTATTCGTGGTCGACATCGCATTTCTCCTTTTTCTCGTGATTAAACCAGTGTTAGTTCAACGCCTGCGCGTTTAAAAGCTTTTCGCTCATTCTGTGATAGATGGTTGTCTGTAATGACAGCAGAGCATTTATCAAGGGCTCCGAAACGTACAAAACTTGTCTTTCCAAATTTGCTGCTGTCTGTGAGCAAAATGGTGCGTGCTGCGCGCCCCATGGCATATTCTTTTGTAAATGCTTCAGCCGGATCGGTTGTGGTCAGTCCGCAGTCAACAGAGACGCCAAGCGTCCCGACAAAGGCAATATCAATGCGGACTTGGTCAAGGACGGCGCGTGTCAACGGCCCCACCATGGTCTGGCTCAGCAACCGGCATTCGCCGCCGGTCAGAATCATTTTCGGTCCGCCATTGCTCAGGACTTGAGCCACGCGCAGGGAATTAGTGACAACCGTGACAGTGGATTGGGTTGCCAGCAACCGTGCCAAGGCTAAAACCGTGCTGCCACCATCCAGATAGACGACATCACGCGGGCGGATGAGTTTGAGTGCGCTTTCTGCGATGCGCTGCTTTTCATCTGCAGCCAACGAGGCCTTATCATCAAAGAGGGGTTCTTCATCTTTCGGGGCTGTTGCCAGCACGCCACCATGGATGCGACGAACGTCACCCCGCTTCTCCAGTTCAGCCAAATCCCGGCGGACTGTGGCAGGGGATACCTCGAGTGCTGTAACCAATTCTTCAACGCGCAAAACATCCTTATCCTTCAGCAGATTGCAAATCTTCTGGAAACGGACTTCCGATAACTCGCGTGTGTTGATGTTGCTCATTCGTGATTGGTTTTGGTTGAAAACGAGCACATTTAATCAAAAACGATCACAATATGCAAGCGTAAAATGAGGGAGTGAAACAGGAAACTTGGACAAGTGAGGATAAACGAAGAGGTAACAGATTTCTCACAGCGCACTGAGGGAAGTTGTTTTTCGGATGCTAAAACAATAGCCCCAAAACCCCGAATCCTAAGTTATCGCCTTGAACGTCTTGCAGGCGTCAATATAAGCTTCGATGTTTTCCCAAGGGACTTCGGGCTCAAGCATGTGGGTAGGGCAACAGAAGAGTCCGCCTTTTACGCCTGCGATGGCGAGATTCCGTCGAACCTCGTCCCGGATCTGCTCGGGGGTGCCTTGTGGCATGAGTTGCTGCGTGCCGATGGTTCCGTTGAATGAGAGTCGGTCGCCATATTTGGCATGGATATCTTTAAAATCCATGCACTCCGGCTGGACGGGATTCAGAATATCTACGCCTGCTTCAATGAGATCATTGATAAAGGGTTCGATAAATCCGCAGGAATGATAGCTGATGAGGATGTCGGGTTTTACGGAGCGCGCTGCCTGAATTACTTTTTGCAAACGGGGTTTAAGCCACTGCTGATACATGGCTGTGGACATCATGATGCTATGTTGCATGCCGATATCATCGCCGAGTCCAAGAATATCCACATTCGCTTCGGCGAACTTACGCGCACGGAAGCAGGCGAGATCACATACCTTATCCAGAATATACGTAGCCATGGGGTCTTCGCACCCCATGTCCACAAAGAGATTATCCATGCTACGTAAATACCATGCGGTCTCCCAGATCGTGCATTCTGCCCAGACAAAGACGGCATGGCCATCCGCATGGATCGCGTCAACTTTGGGCTTGAGATATGAATAATCAAGATTTTCAAAATCAGGCCATGGGTAATTTTCAAGGTCGTCGATACTTGTTGCATGCGTAAGCGGATGATGCATGCGCGTCATGTGATGCGCACCTGGGGCTGCTTCATGCGCAACGCCCCAGCCATCAAACTTCACCTCGTGGGTAAACCCGTTGGGGTAAAATCGACTCCAATCCGTCTTGTCTCGATTGGGTATGCGGAACACTTCGTCAAAGTTCCACGCGAATCCCGGGTCAAAGATAATACGGTAAGGGGCTCCAAAATGCTTCAGATAATCGCCTTCTGCGGCAGGGTAGCGTCTGTTAAATTCATCGAAAAGTGATGGGCATAAATGCAGGCCGACAGGAACGGTTTCATAGCCCTGGCGACGATAGAGCCTTACGAGATTCTCTAGAGGTGTCATATTCAGTCCTTAATTGGCTAAAATATTATCGGAGTGATCAACAATTAGCAATTCAAATAACAACCGAAGCTTGACTTGAAAGGTGTGGGGAATTGCAGTACACTAGCACCTCCAAATTGAGCGACAACGGGAGTTTTTGTATGGAATATTTCATTTTACTAGTCAGCGCGATTCTGGTGAATAATTTTGTGTTGAGCCGGTTTTTGGGTATTTGTCCGTTTTTAGGTGTCTCTAAATCGATTCCAACGGCGATGGGCATGTCGGGTGCGGTTATCTTTGTGATTACGATTGCATCGGCTGTAACATGGGCGTTTCAGAAGTACCTGCTGGAACCGCTGGGGCTTGAAAAGTTTTTGCAGACGCTGGCCTTTATTTTAGTTATAGCGGCTCTGGTTCAACTGATTGATATTGTGATGAAACGATTTGCGCCACCGCTCCATGCGGCCTTAGGTATCTATTTGCCACTGATTACAACCAATTGCGCAGTGCTGGGTGTGGCTGTCATCAACATGAAAGACGGGAATGGCTTTATCAAGTCTGTACTCTTTGGTTTTGGAGCATCGGTCGGATTCGCGTTTGCCCTGCTGATTTTCACGGGTCTGCGTGAAAAAATAGATCGTGCTGATCCTCCCCGTTGCTTCAAAGGCGTTGCCATATCGTTGGTTACGGCTGGTTTGTTGAGTCTAGCCTTTATGGGGTTCAGTGGGCTGGTAAAATAAAAGGCTCGGCCCTCTTGTCTTTCATCACGTCAATTGATTTAATTATGGATCCAATTACAACATCAACATTGTGCATCGGCGGAGTCGGACTTGTGAGTGCCGCCGCGCTGGCAGTTGCCGATAGATTTCTAACTGCTCCCGAAGACCCGCTCATTGGCAAGGTTACGGGATGTTTGCCAGGTGCAAACTGTGGCGGATGCGGATTTGCTGGATGCGCAGACTATGCGCGAGCGATCGTTAAAGATGGTGCGGAACTCAATATGTGCGCTCCGGCGGGGAGTTCTGGAGCGATGGCGATTGGAGCGGTACTTGGACGAGATCCGGGCACAGGGGTTGAACGCAAGGTGGCGCTGGTGCTTTGCTGTGGCGATTTTACTGAGGCTTTGCGTCGATCCTATTATAATGGGATCGCCGAATGTTCTGCAGCGCAAGCAACGGGGGGAGGCGACAAAGGATGCACGTATGGCTGTCTAGGGTATGCCTCATGTGTTCGTGCTTGTCCAGCTCAAGCGATCCGACTTGAAAAAGGTATTGCCAAGGTGGATAAGCGACTCTGTATTTCATGTGGAAAATGTGTGGCGACCTGTCCTCGGAAATTGATTAAGTTGGTGCCGTTTAAGGCTGCGATCCATGTGTTGTGCAGTTCGCAGGACAAAGGCCCTGTTGTTAAAAAAGTGTGCGGAACCGGATGCCTAGGGTGCAAGATTTGCACCAAGCTTGCGGGAGATGCGATCATGATGGACGGATTCTTGGCTAAGGTGGATTATACGAAAGAATTGAACAACCCGGACTTAATTACAAAGTGCCCAGGAAAATGCATTCGATCGGCTTAGGCACGTGTTGAGCCTTCCCAAGCTCTGGAACAATACTGAAAATGAAGACTGAAAAATCAATGTTCAATTTTAAGGGTGGGACACATCCTCTGTATTTCAAGGATGTTACGTCAGGTTCAGCCATTCGCATGATCCCGACGCCTGAGCATCTGTTTGTTCCGATGCAACAGCATCTAGGTGCTGCTGCAAAAGTACTGGTCACACAAGGGGATGAGGTTAAGCGCAACCAACTCATTGGTGAACAGAACGGACATATCTCTGCTCCTGTTCATGCGCCTGTGGCAGGCAAGGTTTCTGCTATAGTCTCTGTGCCGACTGCTGCCGGGCGCATCTCTCAGGCGGTGATTATTGAACCTAATGGAAGCGATGAAGTATTTTTTTATGAGCCCTTTAAAGAATGGCAAGACGCAAATGAAAAGGCCATGATCGACCGAATCAAGGAAGCGGGCGTCGTGGGCATGGGGGGGGCCGGATTTCCGACCGGGGTCAAACTCTCTCCTCCACCTGGGAAGAAAATAGATACGCTCATTATTAACGGTGCAGAGTGTGAACCCTACTTGACAGCTGATCATAGGATGATGGTGGAGAATTCCATTTCGATTCATATTGGGATTGAAATCATTCGCAACATTCTTGGTGCAAGGACAGTCCGTGTAGCGATCGAGGACAACAAACCGGATGCGATCCGGAAAATGGAACTGGCCTTGAAAAAAATGTCGGGCGATGTTGGCATTTCCGTGCTGGAGACGAGTTATCCGCAGGGTGCTGAGAAGCAACAAATTTACTCGGTGACAGGGCGTGAAGTCCCGCGTGGTGGACTCCCGATGGATGTCGGATGTGTGGTCGAAAATGTCAGTACGGCCTATGCGGTTTATGAAGCTGTGATGAAGGGACAACCCTTAACCTATCGTGCGATTACAGTCACGGGAGATGCAATTGAGAATCCCTCTAATCTCTGGGTCCCCTGCGGGACGCAATATCAAACCCTTATTGGCGCATGTGGTGGTTTCATGGGCCATGCCTCTAAAGTCATTTCAGGTGGCCCGATGATGGGCTTTGCAGTTAGTAGCCTTGATATTCCGACTACAAAGACTTCATCCGGCTTATTATGTCTGACCTCGACACGTCTCTCCAACTATAGCTCACAGGCCTGTATTTCGTGTGGTCGCTGTGTGGACGCGTGCCCGATGCGTCTTATTCCGTCTGAAATGAGTCAGTTCATTGAGGCCGAAGATGTAGCGAGTGCGGAGCAGTTAGCATTGATGGATTGCGTCGAGTGCGGAAATTGTGCATACGTCTGTCCGGCGCATCGTCCACTTGTGCATCATTTCCGCCGTGGCAAGGGTGTTCTTCTTGTCAAGCGCAGTGCGTCAGGTGCAAAGGTAAAATACTAGTGTAAAAGGCCAGATGGATTCCACATAGTACTTGTGAAAACAGTGAAATAAGAGTACGATTTTTCGGTTTTAAACTTACGGAGAATGTTCAGTATGGACATGCAGATACGGTCGCAGGATCATAAAGGAATTAACCTATTCTTGATGTTGTCTCTTGGGATGCTTGCTTTGCTCGTTTACAGCTTAACACTTGTGAAAGGTGTTTTCCCAGGTGAGTCGGCTTGGTTGATCGCAACGTATACTGGTCTGGAACCTCTTGAAATTCCTGTACATCCGATATGGGGTGTCATTGTTAAAGCGGTTGAATCCCTTCCTGTGTTCTCTTTACCGTTACGTTTGAATTTTATCAGTGTAATTTGCTCAGTCCTTTCGGTGATGCTCATCTTCCGTTTAATTTATTTCTTTATCAATGATATTATTACGGAAGAATATTCTTTGGTTTATGCACCGCGTGTTGCGCGATTTGCAGGTGTGCTGGCGGCGGTGACCTATCTTTTTTCGGCGCCGGTATGGCAGGCCGCGACACGTTTGCAATATCAGAGTTTTGATTTGTTATTGTTGCTATTGGCAGTCCAACTGTTGCTCTGGTATAGGAGTTACCAGAACAAACTCATTCTCTTGCTCTTTATTCTTCTTTCAGGCGTTGGTGCAGTTGAGTCTGTTATTTTTATTCCTGCAATGCCCTTCTTAGTTATATTTGCACTGTATGCCATGGTTCGTCGACAGCACCCTTTTGCGACCATTGTGTGGCTTTCCTTCGGGATATTGGTTGTCATGGTTGGAACATGGTACTTTGTTGTGCGCCAGTTTGTAGCGACTGCGGATCTAGAGGCATTGGAAATTACCGGCGTGGTGGATGTCATGGTGCGTATGGCCCGTATGCAGGGCAAGCAACTTCTTTCCGGGCTGCCTCGTGTAGGCTGGATGATTCTGTTACTGACGGGCTTTGTGCCTTGGTTTGCCGCGCTGATGGCTTCGTTTCGTGCCTTGAACAATGAACGTACGGTAAGCCAGTATTTGTTACATATCACGTTGACGATGATGGTCATCCTTGGGCTGGCTAACGCGGTGTTTTCACCCTGGCAAATATTGAAGCCTTATGGTCGCTTGCCGGTCTGTGCGTATGCGATGTTATCCATGACGGCTGGCTATCTATTTGCGTATTGGTGCCTGTTGTTGAGCGTGAAACGTCAGAACGTGGGCAAAGAATCCGCGGATCAGATTGACAAAATTGGAGAATGGTTGGGCATCTTGATAGCCTATCCATTTGCTCTTATCGTGGTGGTTTCATCTCTGTTTAATGCGTTTGAGTGCGCCAATCCGAAGCGCGGAACATTTGCTGACCGTTGCGCAAAGGAAATCCTTGATAGGATGGGGACACGTACATGGTTTGTGACGGACGGTACCCTTGACACGCATCTCCAGATTATGGCCAAGCAACGTGGGCAAGAATTCAATTTGGTGTGTCTGCAAAAGGATATGAGCCGCTATTATCTGAAGTCGCTTTGGGAGTTGGTTGAGAAGAAGAAACTCTTTTCGGGTCCAGATTCGCAGCGTATGAAGAGCACGTTGGAATTAGGGGTTTTGCCCTTTATCCAAGACTGGTTTGCGCTTGACCCTCAGATTGAGAAAAAGGTGGCGGTTTTCAGTATTCCTGACTTCTGGTATACGTCCGGAATGACGCCTGTTCCCGATTATTTCTTCTTCACGGGGTGTCGTGATATTGCGACCATCGATGATAAAAAATTATTAGAAGATTATATGGCTTTCTGGAAAAGTATGGAGCCTGAACTGGGCAGCGGAAAGCGTTTTTTCAATAAGGATGTTATGGATCCAGTCGTCGGACTTCGTAAGCATTTGACTCGGCACATGGGGTTTGTCGCAAACAATGTGGGTGTTTTGCTGGAGGATTTAAAGAATGATAAGGATGCTTTAACGATATATAATTATGTGAGAAAGACCATTGACCCCGAGAATATCTCTGCTCTCTTTAACCGTTTTGAAATGGCGAACCGCGGGTCAGCTGTGACGCTTGCGACGAAGGGACAAATTGAGCGCGAAATGCGGGATTTTACGAATGGCTTAAAGACGCAGTATCCACTCTGGTCCCTGTCCCGGTATTACGGCTATGTGCGCAATCCGCAACTTTTTGTCCGACAGGGGTGGGACTGGGCTTTGTCCGGGCAGACGGGCGCAGCATTGGCTGGCATTGGTCGCGCGATCCGGTTGTTACCGGATTCGGAAAAGAATGCAGCCTTGAGTGCACTGGCCGCTGTTTATGCCCTCGCAAATGATAAACAGAAGACGGCTTCAGTATATCAAAGTATGATTGCCAACGATCCAGGCAATCGAACGGCCATGTTGGGTCTTGCTCGTTTGGCTGTGCAGGACGGCGCATTTGATAAAGCAAAAAGTTGGCTTGAAAAAGCGACAAAAAGCGATGACAAGCGTGGTACATTTGGCGTGGAATGGGCAGCGATATACCTGATGAACAATGACCTTGCGAATGCGCGTCTTTCGTTGCAGGAAGCTACGGATCTTCAACCCAAAAACCTTCAGGCATGGGCTATGTTGGCGTTGTTACAGATTCAACAAAACCAAATGGAAGAAGTTGAAAAAGTTATTCTTTCCCGCATGGAAAATATTGCAGGCACGGCTGATAACTACTTCATTCAAGTTACCCGTGCGCAAGTGGCTCTGAAAAAGGGCAAGAAATTCTTGCGTACTGCGCGTGAAGCTTTTATTCGTGCATCGCTATTGCGTCCGGATATAACAGGTGTAAAAGATATGATTCTTCAGATTGATATTGAACTGAATGATCAATCTGCCGCGGAACTGCATGCGCGTCAAGTATTGCGCACAAACCGCAAGCACGCACTTGCAAACTATGTGATGGGGTCGTTGAGATTGCAGGAAGGTGAATATGGTGAGGCTGAAGATTTCCTGCGTCGTAGTGTTGAAACGAATCCAACTTCTGCTGCGCTGAACGATCTTGCGGAAGTCTTGCGCCGTATTAAGAAGCTGGATGATGCTGAACGTTTTGCTCGTGAGTCCATTAAAAAGAATCCAGAACTGTATGTGGCCTGGGAGACCTTGGGCTGTATTCTCTTGGAAGCAAATAGAAATCTCGATGAGGCTGAAAGCGCGGTGAACAAGGCCTTAGTGTTGTATAACGATGATGTTCGTATCAAGATTACATTGGCTCGCATTCAGTATCGCCGTGGCAATCTTGAAAAGGCACGCGAGACCCTTGGCCAGGTTAAGGTTCGCAAAAACGAGCTGACTAAGTTTGACTCGGAAGTCATGAATCGGCTCTCTACTGAAATTTCTAAACCGCGGGCAAAGTAATATGCGAATAATCAGTGCAACATGTGCCCTTCTAACGGTTCTCTGCTCACAGGCAGAGGAAAGATGGGGCAATAATCTTTCTCCAAACAGCGTTTCATCTGCACGGAACCTGCCTTCTGAACTAACGGCTTCCAATTTGCTCTGGGAGGTTCGCCTTGGCACTCATCAATATTCAATCCCGACGATCGATCGAGGGAAGGTCTATTTAGGCATCAATGATCTTGGTGTCCAGCGTGATGGCTATCAACCCTCAGGCGGTGGAGCTATTGTCTGCCTTGACTTGAAGACGGGGAATGCGGATTGGACATTGGCGGTGCCGCGTGTGGCGGATGGAACTACGGCACCAAGTTACTTTGACCATTGGAAGTGCGGAATTTGTTCAGGACCTGTGGTTGTGGGTGATCGTATCTATCTGGTTGGAAATCGCGGAGATGTTATATGCTTGGATCGGAAAGGGCAGTCAGATGGAAATGCCGGCCCGTTTACTGATGAACATAGCTATATGGGGTTGCCTGATCGCGTGACGTTGACACCTCAGGACGGCGATATCATTTGGCGGTTTGACTTCCGTAAGGAATGTTCGGTGCTGGTGCATGATACGTGTGCTAGCACAATTCAACTGATTGACGGGATGCTTTTTGTATGCACGTCCAATGGAACAGATCGTCGCCATCAGCAACCCATTGCCCCAGAAGCGCCAGCGCTTATTGTGTTGGATGCCGAGACTGGGGTGCTCATCGCACGCGATGCGGAAGAAGAGATGGGAAAGAATATTTTGCATGGCAATTGGTCTTCTCCTACTTCTGGAGATGTGAAAGGGCTGAAACTCGTTTTCTTTACAGGTGGCGATGGGATCATGTATGCGTTTGAACGTCCGAAGCGATCTGGTGATGGGAAGGTGCAGCATTTGAAAAAGGTGTGGCAGGCCGATATCAATCCGCCGCATTTCCGCATGAATGAGCAAGGTCAGAAAAGGATTTACTCCACGTGGCAAAATAAGCGTCCGGATGGGCCAAGTGAGGCCATTGGAACACCTGTTTTTGCGGATGGACGTGTTTATGTCGCGACAGGCCAGAGTCCTGTTTATGGACTGGGTGCAGCATGTCTAACCTGCTTTGATGCTGAGACAGGCGCTGTTGTCTGGCGCACGGAAAAGGTGAATCGCACACTCGCAACGATTGCGTTGCAGGATGGGATCATCTATTTGCCGGATCAAAATAACTCCCTTCACGCATTTGATGCCAAGACTGGTGAGACCCTCTGGACGCACGACCTCACGTCAACGGTCTGTTATGCCAATGCCCTGGTTGCCGATGGCAAGGTCTATATCGGAACTGAACGTGGCGACTTCTGGATTTTGAAGACGGGGCGCCAGAAAGAGGTCCTGTTTCACACGCGCCTACCAAGTGCTCCGGTCACGGCTGTTGCCTCGGATGGACTGCTGCTGATACCCCTCCAAAATCGAATTCAATGTTATCGGTGAGCCCCCCGCCCGCGGAGTTGGAATAAACGAAGGATTAGCTTCTTAAATTAAGAGTTAAAAGTTAAACGTTGAAAGTTAAAAGTTTGAACGCTTAACGCTCAACGCCCAACTCTTAATGCTTAAGTTATAGACGAGGTCACTTGTGAATATTTCGCTTTTCACGATCACGTGTGTAGTGCTTCCCTGTTGGTTGATTGCCCATGCGCAACCGAATGTCATTGTCATGTTGGCGGATGATGCTGGTTGGGGCGATTATCATTCAAGTGGAAACATGAATGTTGAGACACCACAGATTGATTCCATTGCTAAAAACGGGGTTAGCTTTGAAAACTTTTATGTCTGTTCTGTCTGCTCCCCAACACGTGCCGAGTTTTTGACAGGGCGATATTATTTGCGGACCGGTGTGCATGGGGTCTCGTTGGGTGCCGAGCGCTTGAATCTTGACGAGCGTACCATTGCGGATTCCTTTAAGGCTGCTGGATATGCGACAGGCGCCTTTGGTAAATGGCACAATGGCAGCCAATATCCGTACCATCCTCGTGCACGAGGATTTGATGAATTCTACGGATATACTGCAGGTCATTGGGGTGAATATATTGACCCGCCGCTTGAGCGCAATGGGCGTATGGAACGCGCGAAAGGTTATATCGTCGATGCCTGCACCGATGAGGCGATTCGCTTTATCAAGAAGAATAAAGATGCTCCTTTTTTCTGTTATGTTCCATTTACAACCCCGCATTCCCCATGGGCTGTACCAGAGTCTTACTGGACTCGGTTTAAAGATAAAGCGCTTAAGCAGCAACGGCCTGGGGGTGATGAAACCCTTGACTTTACGCGTTGTGCGCTCGCAATGGTTGAAAATCAGGATTGGAATGTGGGCCGCATCTTGAAAACGCTGGAGGAACTGAATATTTCCGATAAGACGATCGTCGTCTATTTTTCAGACAATGGTCCGAATTCGGGGCGTTGGAATGGCGGGATGAAGGGCCGTAAGGGAAGTGTGGACGAGGGAGGTCTGCGTTCAGTCTGCTATTTGCGGTGGCCGTCTAATGTGAAGAGCGGACAATCGGTTAATACGATTTGTGGAGCGATTGATTTGATGCCGACGTTGCTCTCATTGGCAGAGGTTAAGCGCGTGGGCGATAAGCCATTAGACGGCTTAGATGTGTCACCGCTTATGCGTGGGGAAACCGTGAAGTGGAATGACCGTATGATTTTTTCGGTGTGGGGAAAACAGTCCAGTGTGCGTACGCAACAATATCGGGGGAACGCCAAGGAACTTTATGATATTCAAGCTGATAGAGGGCAGACAAAAAATGTTGCTGGCGAGCAATCGGCAGCAGCAAATAAATTGGCGATAGCGTTGAATAATTGGAAATTGAGCCTCCCGGATTTAACGGACGATGCGAAAAAAAATGGGACGGTCGATCCTCGAAAGATTGATATTGGGTATAACGTTTTCCCAGTTACGATGCTCCCGGCTCGAGATGGTGAACCATCTGGCGGTATCACGCGCAGTTCAAGTGCACCCAACTGCTCCTATTTCATAAATTGGACTTCACCACAGGACAAGGTAGTGTGGAATGTTGACGTTCAACAGGAAGGGGATTACGAAGTTACGATTGACTATACGTGTCCTGCTTCAGATTTGGGGTCAATCGTTGAGCTTTCTCTTAATGAAGCGAGTCTCAAAGCTAAAATTACGGAAGCATGGAATCCGCCGCTGTATACAAACCAAGATACCGTGCCACGTCCTAAGGCCGAATCACACATGAAACCCTTTAAAAATATGAAGTTGGCGAATATGCATCTTAAGAAGGGACGCGGCGAGTTGACCATACGCGCGCTGGAAGTTCCAGGGGAGACGGTCATGGATCTTCGTCGGTTAACCATAACGCTTATAAAAAAGGAAACACGATGAATCAGGTACTCAATTTAATGGCGTCGAACAACATCGGAACTGGAAATAGACGCATGAAATGCTATTACATTGCTTGGGGGGTGGCTTTATTCGCTTCATTGATAGTAAATTCTGCGGATTTGAGCGAGATGGTCTTCAATGGCAGGGACGACGGCACAAAGGAGATGTCGCTACTCAAAAAGGATGTCAATCAGGTGTCGATCCGTTTTCTGATTCGTCCCAAGAATGGGCAAGAGGGAATGACCTCTATTCTTTCGTGCGATGGCTGGCAGGAAGGTGCCCTGCATCTGCTGTATGTGGATGAACGTTCGATTCAGTTTAGTCTGAATGGCTTAAATGTCGATGGCGAAGGTCATGATGTGCGTACTCGCATTTCGGTGCCGGCAGGCTCGCAGACGTATGTGCATGTGGCCATTGTCTTTGATGGTGTTGGCAAGACGATGACGTTCTACAAGAATGGCAACAAGACCAAGCAGTGCAAAATTAATGTTGCGCCAAAGATTAATTTACTGAGGCGTAGTTTTTTAGGATCGTGGGAGGGCAAGTCCCGCTTCTTCAAGGGGCGCCTGGCTGACTTTAAGATCGAGGAACGGCTGATGACTGCGGAGGACGTGCGGCAGGAGGCTGAGTCCTATAAGCTTGCAGAAGCCCTTCCAAAGCCTGCTGATCACTCGGCGGAATTAAAAGTGGCTAAGAAAATGTTACTGGATAAAGGCATTCAGCACGTTGTTTTTGTCAAACGCAATACCTATACGGCGAATCACTACTATACCGAGTTTATCAATAGTGCTTGGTTGCCGGGTGGAAATATATGCGTGTTGGATGTAGAGACGGGGAAAGTGCGTGATGTCGTGTCAGGGCTCGAGGGTGGGGCATTCGAACGCTTTGATCTTTCTTATGATGCAAAACGTATTGTCTTTGCTTGGAAGGGCAACCCCGAGCAAGGGCATCGCATTTATGAAGTGAACGTGGATGGGACAGGGCTTCGTCAGTTGACCTTCCCGCAAGCGGATGAAGCGGAACTTATCAAGAAATATCGTACGGGCTATCACCATGGCACGGATGATCTGCAACCGTGCTATCTGCCGGATGGCAGCATTGCGTTTGTTTCCACCCGTTGCCAGTTCGGTATTTTGTGCGATACGCCTGACAATTTTACGACTACCGTTTTGCACCGCATGGATGCCGACGGCAAGAACATCAAGCAGTTAAGCCGCGGTTCGGTCAGCGAAACCATGCCCTCCATCATGCCAGATGGACGTATTCTGTATACGCGCTGGGAATATGTGGATAAAGGGGCGGTGAGTGTGAAATGCCTCTGGGCTATGCGTCCGGACGGGACAGCGTCAAGTGAAGTGTATGGCAATGATATCGCGCTGCCGCCAACCCTCAATATGGGGCGCGTGATTCCAGGAACCCCTAACCAGTATGTCGTGTGCGGTGTGCCGCATTATCCTCAAAATAATTTCGGCACGATCATTCGTCTCGACATGAACAAGAATATTCGAACCCGCGAACCCATGACCTACATGACGCCTCAGGTGGACGTGCGAGGTGAGGGCGGATGGGAGTTTTTTGATACGGAAACAGAAAAATGGAGTAGAAACGGACATGGACTTGGACCGCTCTTCTCGGAACCCTATCCGCTGTCAATGGATTGCTTCCTGGTTTCCTACAAGCCTACGGATGAAGGAGCGGCCACTCAGGCCAATGGCTACGGGCTCTATCTGCTGAATGACAAGGGGGCCACGACGCTCCTCTACCGCGATCCCGAGATTTCATGCTGGCGCGCAATCCCGTTGGTTTCGCGAAAGGTGCCTCCCGTGCTCTCCTCTCCGAGGAACAAGGAGCTAGCTGCGAAAAACCTTGCGCACTGCATGGTTCAGAATGTCTATCACGGACTTTCTGGCGTTACCCCGGGTACCATCAAGTATATTCGTGTGCTGGAACAGATGGGACGGCCATGGGCTGCGCAAATGGCGCGAGCGCCCTTGCCGAATGGCAAGACGGCTATGTTCCCGGAGGATTACGATCAGCAGCATATCTGCGTCTCAAAAGACACGGCCCTTGGGTTGAAGGTGCAGCATGGCATTGTTCCTGTTGAGGCGGATGGTTCAGCGAATTTCCTCGTACCCGCGACTGGCAATGTATTCTTTCAGGTTTTAGATGCCCAGTATATGGCGGTTCAAACAGAACGCACCTTTGTGGATTATATGCCCGGTGAGTCTCGTGCGTGCATTGGCTGTCATGAAACACCGGAGGATGCGACGCGTTACAGGGAGATAGAATCTTCTAATAAAGGGCAGCCGCTTGCCTTTAAACGTAGCCCGTCCATGCCTGGACCTCAACCTGGCGAGAAGCAGGGAGGCCGTCCATTGCACTACGAGACAGATGTTCAACCGGTTTTTGACAAGCATTGTGTGAGTTGCCATTCCGGCAATCAGCCCAAGGGAGGAATGAGTCTGTCAGGCGAACGGACCCGCATGTTTAGTGTGTCCTACGAATCACTCGTGCCGGAGCGAAGGAAAAGTCCGCGCTTGGATCGCGGCGTTCTGGGCCTTGTCATCGGAGAGAATCATCCGAAGACCGGCAATGTCAGTTATCTGCCGGCTTACTCGCTCGGGTCAACGACGGCACTGCTGTCCGGAATCATTGGGTGTCCGACCTGCGCGCAGGATCCTAAAGGACTTGTTGCAAAGCATGCCGAGGTCGCAAAGAAGATCACACAGGAGGAACGTCTTCGCGTGACAAACTGGATTGACACGAACTGCCAATACTATGGCAGTTACTGGTATCGTCGTAACAAAGAAGTCTTCGCGACGCATCCCGACTTCCGTCGTGTACCGACGTATGAAGATGCCTTGCGCACAATTGCCCAATAAGGTAATATATTACCCAAAATGTATTTGAGATGTCTAAAGGGGAAATCATGAAAAATGGGAAATTTGTTTTTTTAATGGGTCTGAGCAGTTTTTTATTTTCAGGCATTGCTCTTGCACAAAAAGAATTGTCACTGGATGACGTGCGTAAGCTGGGCGATGCCGCTGCTGTTCGTTATGTGAGTCCGATGGTGACGGTGAAGACGCCGGGGTATAAGGTTGAAGTTGAGGCGGACTTACGTGGTGCAAAGATTGTGACGCTGATTGTGACCGACGGAGGGAATGGCTATGGGTGTGACCATACGGATGTGTTGGAGCCTCGGTTCATTGGCACATTCGGTGAAAAGAAGCTGACGGACCTGAACTACATTCATGGAGAGACGGGGTGGGGGACGATCAACAAAAACAAAAGCGTGGCTGGAAGTCCTCTGAAGGTTCTTGAACGAACCTATTTGAATGGCATCGGCATACATTCGCCTGGCGTATTGATGTATGCGCTACCAGAGGGAATCGAATCATTCAAGGCTGTTGTGGCCTTAGATAATTCAGGGACATCGCAGGGCAACTCGGCTCCCAGTTCCGTTCAGTTCATTGTCTATGCCGGAACTCCTCCTGAGACCATGCTTAACGCATTTCGCCTGAAGGCCCTTCCTGATCTGGAAGCGAAGGCTCGGATGGAAGAGATGATTGCCAAGCACGGGGACTCTTTTGCGATGAAAGAATATATGATGGTGCAGCGTGAAATCACCACGCCGCCACGTTCGCAGGGAGGTGTTGCCGATAATGAGACTCGTGCTGCGCAGGCCTTGAATAGCCAAGCGACTATCTGGAAGAGCGATCGCGATCCATTAGATGTGCGTGTCCGTCGCCTACGTGCATTGTATGAAGATTTGAAAGGTTCTGTGAATCTATCCTCCTACGAAGCTGGCCTTGTTGAGGTTGAAAAGACCTGCAAGGAGTTACCGCTGACCGCAATGGATAAGCGTATAGAGGCCTATCTTCGCGCGGACGAATTGTGCCGCGAAATCGCCCTTAAGAATCCGCTGCTGGCTAAAATTGAAAAGTTGCTCTTTATTACGCGCGAAGCGCTCAAAGCGGATGAATTCGGCTTTGGTAACCACATGTGCGATCAATATTTCGGATTTCATGCAACACGTTTGGGCCAAGTCAAGGGGAATGGACTTTTTGTCCTTGAGAAGCCTTTCAGTAAAGACCAGAAGGTTGTCAATCTGCTGGAAAACAGTGTCATACAGAATGGTCGTATGAAGGGCGAGAAGCTTGGGGATGGTGGTTTTTTGCGTCCAGATCTCTCGTTTGATGGCAAGCGCATCCTCTTCAGCTATACGGACGGCATCGGACCTGTCAGGAAATGGGATGAGAAGAATTGCTTCCACGTCTTTTCTGTCAACAGTGACGGAACCGACTTGCGCATGATTACCGACGGGGAGGTTAATGACTTATTCCCCACGTGGTTGCCTAATGGACGTGTTGTATTTATCACTGAACGGCGTGGCGGATATGGTCGCTGTCATGGACGTCCAGTGCCGAGCTTTACGTTGCATTCGATGTATGATGATGGTACGGACATTGTTCGTTTCAGCCCGCATGAGACGAACGAGTGGCTTCCCAGTGTCGATCAAGCTGGCATGATCGTCTATACGCGCTGGGACTATGTTGACCGCGGGTTCAATCAGGCGCACCATCCCTGGATTACCTATCCCGATGGACGTGACTCCCGTGCGATCAATGGCAATACCCACGTTTCGCAGCGCACGGCTCCGCACATGATCATGAATGTGCGGGCCATTCCAGACTCGCCCTGCTATGTGGGCTTGGCTTCAGGACATCATACGGAATCGCGCGGGTCATTGGTTTGGATTGACCCACGTATCCCAGATGACGATTCGATGGCTCAGATCAAACGTATTACGCCGGATCAGCTTTTCCCCGAAGCAGAATTTTATATCACAAAGGCATCAGGTGCTTATGCATCACCTTGGCCACTCTCTGAAAAGTATTTATTGTGCGTGTATGATGGATACGGCAATGCTCAGTATGGGGAGATTGTTGATGTGAAACGCAATTACGGAATTACCCTGCTGGATGCCTTTGGCAATCGTGTACTGATCTATCGTAATCCGCTGATATCCTGCCTTGATCCGATGCCGATGATGGCGCGCAAGCGTCCGCCTGTGTTGCAGCACGGTACGTTGGTGGGATTGCCCCCGAATGCAGATGGGACAAAGCCAACGCCTATTCCTCCGGACAAGCTTCCGAAGATGGCGAAAATGGGACTGATGAATGTTTACAATTCTCGCCGCCCATTCCCGCCCGATACAAAGATAACCGCGTTGCGCGTCTGGCAGGTCTTACCCAAGACAACGCCGATCGCCAATAATCCGCGCATGGGCATGGGGGATCAGAAACCGTCGCGCATTTGCCTTGGCACTGTTCCCGTTGACCCGGATGGAAGCGCCTTTTTTGAAGTCCCGGTCGGGGCTCCAATCTTTTTACACGCCTTGGGTGAAGATGGTTCTGCGGTTCAAGGTATGCGCAGTATCACCTATACCTTCCCGGGTGAAACACTGATGTGCAATGGATGCCACGATCAGCGTGTCGGTTCTCAACCCCCTCGCATTCAGCCCACGGCTATGAAGCGTGCACCATCTGTCATCAAGCCAGAGGGCGACGGGACAAACCCCTTCAATTATCCGAGGCTTGTTCAACCAATTCTTGACAAGAATTGCGTAGCCTGTCATGACCAGAAGCGCGCTGAAGGCAAAAAGACGCCGGATCTTGCCAAAGGCGATTGGAAGAAGAATGCTCACAAGTTCTACACTTCGTTCAATCAGTTGAAACCCTACGTCATGTTTTATGATAGCGCCTCGTTTACTCAGTCCTATACGGAGCCAGGAAAATTCGGCGCACGCGGATCAAAGCTTTATCCGATGCTCCGTAAGGGGCATCATGATGTCAAACTCACGGATGATGAATGGCACCGTCTTATTATATGGCTCGATTCCAATTGCACATTTTTTGGGCATGAGGCAGAGATCGACAAGCAAGCAGCAGGCGAGATCGTTCCGATTCCGATGTATTAACGGGAAGACTCGGGATGATGGATTTTTGAAACTCGAAACTTGAAACTGGGTGTCCGGCGGCTCACCGAGACAATTCGCCCTATCTGCTTCGCACAGGTCAACTTTCTGATCCGAAGTCGGTAGGGCGAACCGTCTCGGTGAGCCGCAAAGAGAAATGCCGTTTTTGTGAATTTTGAGCTTTCAAACTTAAAGCCCTAGGCCGCCAAAAACCAAAACACTTTTTTTGCCAATTTATGAGACTAGGCAGGTAGGGGAGTACTTGTTATACTTTAGGCTAATGTGTTCTTCTTTTTTGATTCTGGGTCTTTGCTTTCGTAGATAATTGGACACAGCTAGGAGTCGTTATGCAGCAATCGATTAGGTTTTCAATCAATATTTTTGCCTTGTTGACATTGTCATTTGTCTGCTGGGATGTGAGAGCAGAGACAGTCCTCGAACGCGACTGGATGCGCCAGTTGGAAAAGCGCTTTGGTGCTGCAGAGAAGCCCGGAGCGGCAGTCACGCCTGCACAGGACGCCTCCCATGCGGTGGATGGCAAGACAGATGAGCCCTGGGGGTTTCATACGGAGTTGGAGGAGAATCCCTGGTGGCAAGTTGACTTGGGTGAAACCAGAAAAATTGATCGCGTTGTCATTCACAATCGCGGCGATGCACACCAGGAACGCGCCAGTCGTCTGAAGATGCTTGTCTCGATAGACGGCAAAACATTCGAAGATCTCTTCCAGAACACGGGGAAATCTTTCGGTACTGGAGAAACGGCGCTCTCTATTCCCTGTGCAGATAAAGAGGCTCGCACGATCCGTCTCCAATTGCCTGGTAAAACCTATTTCCATTTGAATGAAGTACAAGTCTTTGCTGTTGGAAGCACGAACAATCTTGCTCTCAAAAAACCTGCGACGCAGTCGAGCGTGTCGCAATGGTCAAAGGCTTCGCCTGACTCTGAAAAAGTCAGTCCAGTGCCCTTATTGAAGGCCGCGTCAAAAAAGGAACTTGAACGCGGGCAGGCTTTGGCAAAGGAGTTTGCGCTGTTGGGCAAGGATAAATCTGGTGCACCTGCGGCGGCAAAAAAATATGAGGATACGATCGCGGCATTCTTGGTGCCGGCAACGGACGAGATGGCTGCTTGGAAAAGCTATTATTTCGGGGTGCGAACGGCCGTTCGCGAGTTATGCATGGCGAATCCACTTTTGGATTTTGATAAACTGCTTGTCACGAAGCTCATAGAGCCAGGCTGGATATATCATATGTCTGACCAATATTATGGATGGTGGTCAAGACCAGGAGGAGGCATATATATCCTCGAAGATTTCAAGAGTGGTTCTCCTAAGGAGACCTGTCTCACATCGTCGTTTGCGCCTGGGTGTTTTCAACGTCCGACACTCTCCTATGATGCCAAGAAAATACTCTTTGCGTATTGTAAATTTTACGAGAGTCTTGCTCAGAATCCAAACAAAATTGATAAACCAAATATGCCGGAGGATTCGTATTATCACCTGTTCGAAATGAACGTGGATGGCTCAGGGCTGAAGCAGTTGACATGGGGCAAGTATAATGATTTTGACGGGCGCTATTTGCCGGACGGACGCATTGTCTTTCTCTCAACGCGACGCGGCCATGCCATCCAATACACACAGAAGCACGTCGATGCTACACAAAAGGACAAGGAGTTGCCAGAGTCTTATGTACGCTGCGGAGGTGTCACTCGTCGTCCTGTAGCGGTCTACACGCTGCATACGATGGCCGCAGATGGTTCTGCCATGAAGACCATCTCGCCCTTTGAGATGTTTGAGTGGACGCCGGCTGTTGCCAATGATGGACGCATTATCTATGCGCGTTGGGATTATGTGGATCGCAGCAATCAGCCCTACATGGGATTGTGGAGCACGAATCCAGATGGGACTAATCCATCACACGTCTTTAAAAATTACACGGAGAGTCCGAATACCGTCTTTGAGGCGGTTTCTATTCCGAATTCGCGGAAGTTTGTCTTCACAGGAGGCGCCCATCACGCGAACACAGGAGGGAGCCTAGTTTTGTTGGATCTGTCGGCTGGGGAAGATGGCCCAGCGCCGATGACTCGCCTGACGCCTGAAGTGCCTTTCCCTGAGACAGAGACGAAACCTCGTGACAAGCGTTATCTCACACATTACTACGCATCACCGTGGCCCTTGTCGGAGACGACCTTCCTGACGGCATGGAGCTGGGAGGGGTTGGTTTCTCATTTTCAACAGAGTCCTGGAAACGGTATGGGCGTATATTATTACGACGTGCATGGTAATCTGGAGCTCCTGTGTGTGGATGAAGCGTATCAGGTTCAGCATCCCATACCCTTGCGTGCTCGTCCTGTGCCTCCGATTATTCAGAGCCAGTTACCAGCCAATGCTCCGCTGAAAGGAACATTCATGTTGTCGGACGTATATAACAGCCGTCAGAAATTCCCTGACGGGAGCAAGATCACGCACCTTCGACTTGTTGCTGTTCCGCCGAAGACGCATCCGAGGATGAATTCCCCAGAAATTGGACTCACGCATGATGACCCTGGAAAATGTGTACTTGGAACCGTGCCTGTCGAGAAGGATGGGTCGGCCTACTTTGAAGCCCCCTCCAATATGACGCTCTTCTTCCAGGCGCTCAACGAGGAGGGCCTTGTTATCCAGACCATGCGCAGCGCGTCCTATCTTCAACCTGGAAATGTGCTCTCCTGCAATGGTTGCCACGAGGAACGTCATGCAGCCCAGCAGCCCATGCTCAAGACCACGCTTGCTTCACAGCGTGCGCCATCGAAAATCACTCCAGAATGTGAAGGAAGCGCGCCCTTCCGCTTTGACCGTCTGGTTTTCCCTGTACTGAAGAACACGTGTGTCGCTTGTCATACCGGTAAGGAAAAAGAAAAGTTTGCGTTTTCGCCAGAGCCTTACAAAGCTTGGCAACAATTGACGAAGGCCGGCAAACCTTCCATAGCCGAATTGGTCTCGCATCAATATCGCTCAATGCCATACTCCACCCCCGGAGAAAACATCGCTACTAAAGCGTCATTGACGCGTCATCTACGTGACTTGAAAAAAGAGAAGAAGATCTCGGAAGAAGATTATCGCCGTCTCCTCCTCTGGATGGACATCTATGGGCACTATTTAGGCTCATTCTCAGAGGAGCAGGAAAAAGAACAAATCGAATTGCTGAAAAACATGGATGTTATCCAGCATTCGACATAGGATCGCCCCAGTTTTATT
>JBAXCC010000002.1:0-50403 GCA_037141675.1 bacterium
GAAATGAAAGGTACACCTGAATGACTGCCTTTAAAAAGTCCCCATGGGTGATCCACTACGATGCTTCGAGCTGCAACGGCTGCGATATTGAAGTGCTCGCCTGCCTGATGCCCAACTTTGATGTCGAACGTTTTGGTATCATCAACACCGGCAATCCTAAGCACGCGGACATCTTTCTGGTGACTGGTTCGGTCAATGTTCAGAACGCACCGGTTGTCCGCAACATCTACGCCCAGATGCCGGAGCCCAAAGTGGTTGTTGCCATCGGCATCTGTGGCACGTCTGGCGGTATTTTCCGCGAATGTTACAATGTGCTGGGCGGTATCGACACGGTGATTCCAGTCGATGTGTATGTCCCTGGTTGCGCGGCGCGGCCGGAAGCAATTATCGATGGTGTGGTCCGCGCCCTTGACGTTCTCGAGGAGAAGCGCCGCTTCATGCTCTCTTCCACGGATGCGGTCGGCGGTGGATTTATCATCAATCGTGCCAACCAGAAGGATATCCCGGAAATTCTCGCCTTGCAGAAGATCGCGTATCGCAGTCAAGCCGAGATTTACGGCGATGACAGCGTTCCGGCTTTGGGGCAGACCATGGAAGATATCACCGCTGCCTTCGACCGGATGATTTTCCTCAAGGCGGTCGTCAACGGCAAGATTATCGGCTCGATTCGTGGCTACCGCGATGGTGACACCGCGTATATCAGCCGCGTCATTGTGCATCCTTATTTCCAGGGCAGAGGACTGGCAACCCGCTTGATTCGCCAGATCGAGCAGGAGGTCGGCGACGTTCGTATTTTTGAGGCTTTCACGGGACATCAGAGCGCCCAGAATCTTCACCTCTACGGGAAGCTGGGGTACCGTCAGGTTCGCACCGAACCGTTTACCCCGACCGTGAATTGGGTTTACTTGCAGAAGGAGCGGAAATGATTGAAGAACAGACTATTATAGCCGTCATGCCGGAAACGCTGGTGGCCGAAACGCGCAAGATGCGCGATCAAGGTTATCGACTGGTCCAAATCTGCGTCACGCGGCTGGGCGAAGAACTCCAGCTGGACTACAGCTTTGACCTTAACCGTAAGTTCGTCAATTTCCGCTTCCTCCAGCCCAAAACAGGAGCGCGTGTTCCGAGCGTCAGCGGTATCTACTGGTGCGCCTTCACCTACGAGAATGAGATCAGCGATCTCTTCGGCGTTCAGGTAGATGGCAATGCCCTCGATTTCAAAGGCACGTTCTACAAGACCGCTATGAAGCATCCGTTTATTCAAGACGCCGCGCCGGCATCCGTTCCTGCCCCGGCCAAACCGGAGGTCAAATAATTATGGGTACCCGTACTATCATTCCATTCGGTCCGCAGCATCCGGTGCTTCCGGAACCGATCCATATTGACTTGGTGGTCGAAGATGAAAAGGTCGTCGAGGCCGTTCCATCCATCGGCTTTATCCACCGCGGACTGGAAAGGCTGGTCGAGAAGAAAGACTTCATCGAGTACGTCTATGTCGCTGAACGCATCTGCGGTATCTGCAGCTTCATCCATGGCCAGACCTATTGCCAGGGTATTGAAGAGATCATGAAGATTGAGGTCCCGACGCGCGCCAAGTATCTGCGTACGATCTGGGGCGAGCTTTCCCGCATTCACAGCCATCTGCTGTGGGCTGGTCTGATGGCAGATGCCTTCGGTTTCGAATCCCTGTTCATGCATAGCTGGCGCGTTCGCGAACAGGTTCTGGATATCATCGAAGCAACGACTGGCGGACGCGTCATCTTTGGGTCCTGTCGAGTAGGCGGCGCCCGTCGCGACATTTCACCGGAACAGATGACTTGGTTGCTGAAGCAGATGGACGTGATCGAGAAGGAGATGCGCCTGATCGTCGATATCTTCATGAACGACAACTCGGTCAAGCACCGTCTCTGTGGCGTCGGTGTTATTTCCAAAGAAGATGCTATTTCGCTGGGCGCTGTGGGTCCGACCTTGCGTGGTAGCGGCGTAGCAGATGATATGCGGCTGTTGAAGTACGCTGCTTTTGGCGAGCTTGAGTTTGCGCCGATTACGAGAACCGAAGGCGATTCCTATAGCCGTTGCGCAGTGCGCTGTGCCGAGCTGTTCCAGTCTGTTGACCTGATCCGTCAGGCAGCGGCGAAAATACCTGCAGGCGAAATTGCTGTCAAAGTCACCGGTAACCCCAACGGTGAATTTTTCTCGCGCGTTGAACAGCCCCGAGGTGAAGTGGTTTATTACATCAAGGGCAATGGCACCAAGAACCTGACCCGGTTCCGCGCCCGTACGCCGACGTTTGCCAATGTGCCGCCGCTGGTCAAGATGCTGGCAGGCTGCGAGTTGGCCGATGTTCCTGTTCTGGTACTGACCATTGACCCTTGCATCAGCTGCACGGAGAGGTAAACTTATGGCATTTTTCCAAATGAAAAAAATGATTCTGGCGTGGACGTTCCGTACGCCAGTCACGACCAAGTATCCGTTTGAGCCGAGGAAGATATGTCCTGGTTCGCGGGGTCGTCTCGATGTCAAAATTACTGATTGCATCTTCTGCACCTTGTGCGACAAGCGTTGCCCGACTCAGGCGCTGGATGTCGATAAGGCGAACAAGAAGTGGCACATCGATCGTCTGCGCTGCATCTCCTGCGGGTATTGCGTCGAAGTCTGCCCGAAAAAATGTCTGCACCTCACCGGTGATCATGGCATTCCGACTGTGACCAAGGAAATGGAGACCTTCTAAATGCATGAGGACCACTTGATTGACGGCGTCATCGAGGATGTGAAGCTGCGGATAAAAGCCGCTGGAGCTACGCGGGTCAGTCGTATTGTCCTTGAGTTGAGCCCTGATTCGCACATGGGTGAAATATCAGTGGAAATGCATCTGGAATCGCACCTGGCCGAAGAACCAGCAATGGCCGGCGCGAAAATCGAATATCGCCATGTACCGCCGCGTCTTTTCTGCCCCTCCTGTAATGCGGAGTTTGAACGCCAGCCCGGCGTCTTTACTTGTCCGCAATGTGCCAAACCCGGTCGTCCCTGTGGCCACCGTTCCGGCTTGCGGGTGCTTGAGGTGGACTTTAACTAATGTGCTATGCGCTTCCAGGTGTTGTGACAGAGATTAACGGTCGCAACGCCGTCATCAGCTACTTCGGCGAAATCCGGTCAGCCCTCTCCGAACTCACCAACATCCAGCCCGGCGACTATGTCTATGCGCAGGGTGGTTATGTGATCGAAAAAGTCGATCCCGATTTCGCCCGCGAAATGCTCGATACCTGGAACGAACTCTTCGTGGTCTTACAGGAACGCGATAACTCCATGTCGGAACGGCCCACGCCGGAGCCGAATGACCGTCCGCTCCAGGATATTCTTGATAAAGCCGGCGCAGGCCTGCCGATCTCCCGTGAGGATTTGCGCTATCTGCTGACTGTCGAGGAGCCGGATCGTCTCGAACGGCTCTACCGTACAGCCAATGCGGTCCGTCATCTGCATCATCGCAACTCCTGCTGTGTGCATGGCATCCTCGAAATTTCAAACTATTGCTCCAGTGACTGCCTCTATTGCGGACTGGCCGCCAACTCTACGCTGACCCGTCGCTACCGAATGACCCGCGACGAGATTCTTGAAGCAGCTAAAGAGGCGATCGAAGGTTTTGGCTTTAAGTCGCTGGTGCTCCAATCAGGCGAAGATCCTGCTTACACGCCGGCTTTTCTGGCTGAAGTCGTTGCTGAGATCAAACGCCGTCATGGTGTCTTCATCTGTGTCAGCTTTGGCGAAGTCGGCCTTGATGGCCTTGATATGCTTTACGCAGCTGGCGCCCGTGCCCTGCTGATGCGCTTTGAGACATCGGATGCAAAGCTTTATGCCACGCTCCATCCGGGCGCTACACTGGAGTCCCGGCTGAGTCATCTGCGTCACGCACTCAACACGGGTTGGCTGTTGGTGACCGGGGGACTGATCGGCTTGCCCGGGCAGACCGTTGATTCACTGGTCGACGACATTCTGCTGACTGGTGAATTGAGTGCTGAAATGTTTAGCTTTGGTCCGCTCCTGGCCAGTCACCGCCGCCGCGACATTGTTCCGGCGACTGAAGCGCAGATGCTTCGCGTCCTGGCTGCAGCCCGGATTGCCGCGCCTGCGCAGGCCAAGGTGCTGGTGACCACCGCGTTTGAAACCCTGTCGCCAAATGCCCGTGAACGCGGACTCATGGCCGGGGCCAGCTCGGTGATGTTGAATGTGACGCCGCTCCGTTATCGCGCCGACTATGCAATCTACGACGGACGTGCCCATGCCACCGAAAGCATTGCCGACCAGACCCGCGCAATCATCCAGCTCCTCGACCGTCTCGGCCGAGCTCCCAGCGACCTTGGCGTTGCCACTCCTTCGCTCTCTAAGCTGGGGTAGGGGAGACTGAGGCATCACGGTAGCGCTTCGTTTATTCCCTGTCAGTCGCTGGTCTAAAAGTCCGTGTATCCTTCTGGAAGTTTAGCGCAGTTTGCCGCGGACAGCCATGGAGAGGGCTTTGGCGAGTTCGGTCTCGTTCCACGGCAGGCAGAAATAAAATATTCCTTGTTGGCGATAAAGTTCGATGTCTGAACGTGCCAGGACCGCATTTGCATACGCGATAATCGGCAGACGTTTTGTCTTGGGATTCTCGCGAAGCTGCATGACGAGTTCACGGATATCCATATCAGTGATTCTTCCGTCTAGCATCAACAAGGCTGGCGGATGCTCGAAACAGGTGTCGCGCAACAGACTCGACCTTTCAAAGAAGGTCAGGCCATACCCGAGCTTCTGAATATGTTCCGTGAGGAAGACTGTGATGGCAGTATCTTGCGAAAGAGCCATGACCAGTGGAGCCTGTGCAAGGGGGAGCTCGACGTAGACAGCGGTGCCGCAGGTGGTTCCTTTAACAGGACTTTCAAAGGTGATGCCTCCGCCATGAAGGTCGATGATTTCACGTGAGATCGCCAGCCCAAGTCCAGTTCCAGCCACATGGTCTCCGGCGCGGACAAATCGTTGTGCCAGCTTGGGCAGCATCTCGGGGGAGACGCCCATGCCCGTATCACAGACAGACAAGAGCGCTGTGTTGGTTTTTGTTGGCGACCGGCTGAGGGAGATTGTGATGTTTCCCTTTTCCGGAGTGAATTTAATGGCGTTGCCTACGATGTTGAGCACGACGCGTTCCATTTTTTGTGCGTCACAGTGGCAGAACAATTCAGGGGTTGGGATGTTGAGCCGTATATCAATGTGCTTTGCGTCAGCCTGGATTTGAACAGGATTGAGGCCGTCATGAATGAAGGTGCTAATCGGAACGACCTGTTTGGTGAGCACGAGGCTCTTGTTCTCGATCTGGCTGACATCCAGGATGTCATTGATGGTTGCCAGAAGCCGTTGGCAGTCCGCCTGTAGTCGCTCCAGATAGCGCATCGCCTTTTCTGGCATGGCACCGACCACGCCGCGAATCATGTTGTTGACCGCGTAGACCATGGAGGTCAGTGGCGTCCGTAATTCATGGGAGACATTCGAGACGAATTCCAGCCGAGCCCGGTCATGTGCCTGAAGGCGTTCATTCGCATCTTGAAGCGCGCAGATCGCATTGTGGCGGACCGTCATGTCGCGGATAAAAAAGCAGAGTTGCCCATGCGCGTCAAGTTCGACTTTGTTGATGGCGATTTCAGCAGGAAAAGAGGTGTTGTCCGACCGTTTGCAGTACGCATCGACGAGTGTATATTTCTGATCAGCCAGGTTGGTTTGAATTGTGGTGATCAGCGAGGGGGTTGCGCCGGAGATGAGCCTGACGATGGATTGCTCAATAAGGTCGTGAGACGGTTGAAGGAAAAATTCAGATGCGCGTTGATTGCACTCCAGAATTTTTCCTTCAAGGTCTGTAATCAGCACAGCATCATAAACGCTCTCGAGCAGTTTAAAGAATGACGTGCTTCGTTCGGTTGCATGCAGACGCCACGAGCGACGGAAACGGACCTTTGTCGACTTTGTTTGTGTCGTGTGCGTATCGATCTCGCTGGGTGCGATATCGATACGCATGGTTCTGTTATCCTGAAGAATGGCGTCCGAAGACATTACTCGTGTGACTTATTTTTAGCTTCGTTTACGCGAAGCTTTCGACCGAAGATATCCTTATCGTGAAGCGCCTTAATAGCGGCTTCAGCTTCAGGACGGTTCGGCATTTCGATAAAGCCATACCCTTTGGACTTGCTGTTGAAGCGATTGGTAATAATGCGTGAGGACTTGACTGCGCCATAACGCTCGAACTCCTTGCGCATTTGTGCTTCAGTCATGTCGTAGCTTAGGTTGCCGACATAGATTTCGACGCAGGAGCCATCGCCGTAGCTTTCGCTCTCGCCTCTGCTGCTGCGGCGGCCGCCTGATTTGGCGATGATGAGGCCGATGACGAGGCCGAGAAGGCCTGTTGCGACTAAGATGCCTACGGATACGGGATCTGTAACCATGGCGGTTAATTTGGTCATTAGTTGATTCATACTCAAGATTTTTCCTTGATTTATGTGTGTTGGATGAGGAAGGCTATGCTTAACGCGTTTCCAGGAAGCCTTCCAGTTTGCGCATACGGGTGGGATGTCTCAGCTTACGGAGCGCTTTCGCTTCAATCTGACGGATACGTTCACGCGTCACGTTAAACTGCTTGCCAACCTCCTCCAGCGTACGGGAATAACCATCGGTCAAACCGAAGCGGTAATCCAGCACCTGGCGTTCACGGTCGGCAAGGGTTGTCAGCACTTCCTGCAGACGTTCCTTCAGCATGCTATATGCGGTCATCTCTGAAGGACTCTCTGCGGACTTATCTTCAATGAAATCGCCGAAATAAGCGTCATCACCGTCGCCAACCGGGCTCTGTAAGGAGATCGGTTGCTGTGCCATGCGGTAAACCGCGCGCACACGGTCAACGGGAATATCCATTTCTTCTGCGGCTTCTTCAGGCGTCGGTTCACGTCCCAGTTCCTGCACCAACTTCTTTTGGACGCGGAGCAGCTTGTTGATGGTCTCAATCATGTGAACGGGGATGCGAATCGTGCGGGCTTGGTCTGCGATTGCACGCGTCGCTGCCTGACGAATCCACCATGTGGCATACGTGCTGAACTTATAGCCACGGCGATATTCGAACTTCTCAACGGCTTTCATTAGACCAGTGTTTCCTTCTTGGATCAGGTCGAGGAATGAAAGGCCACGGTTCATGTACTTTTTGACAATACTGATCACGAGTCGAAGGTTTGCTTCTACCATCTCAGTACGTGCTTTCTGTCCGTTGCGCAAGATATCGCGCAGGGATTCGAACTTCGTCATGAACTCTTGCGGGTCCATGGCGAATTCTTGTTCAATCGCGTTAATACGCGTTGAGAGATCCTGGACAATCTGGTCACGCTTCTTCGTCTGGCGTTGCTTTAATTGCTTCGCCCGTTCGTTCAGCATGCTCTTGTACGGACGGTAGATCTTTTCGTCTGCTTCCGTGCAAAGGCTTTCCAGGATTTTCTGTTTGAAATTTAAATTGTAAAATACTTCCACCAGGTCATGTCGCGACTTTTCAAGGCCCTTCGTAGCCTTTTTCAGCTTGTCTTCTTTTTTGCCGGCAGAACAAACGTCCTCATACGCCTTCAAAAGTTTGGACTTGGCGGTATGGAGGCTCTTCTTGACCTTGTCGACACCTTCCATGTAGGCGTCACGGCTATCGACGAACTTGTCAGTGACCACGCGGTCGAAACGTTCGACGCCTGTTTCGAGCCGGTCAATCAATTCGAGATAGAGCCGAGGCGTAAAGCCGAACTGGTTGAACATTTCGCGCTCTTTGCTTTCGGCGTATTCAATGCGCTTGCAGATTTCAACTTCCTGTTCGCGTGTCAGCAAAGGCACTTGACCCATCTGATGCAGATACATGCGTATCGGGTCATCAAAGAAGTCCATCCGGCTGCCACGGCCGGCGCGATTGCCCTCGCTCTCGAGTTCGCTACGGAAACGTTCGACTTCTGAAGCGTCGATGATTTCGATATCCATGCCGCGCAAAATAGCCAAGTAGGATTCGATGTCCGTATCGCGGATGAGGGAATTGGGTAGGGCCTCGTTAATATCGTCGTAGGTTAAATAGCCACCTTGATTTTCTGCACGCTTGATCAACGACTTAATACGCTCGCTACGTTCTTCGCGTTTTGCTTTTGCGTCTGCGGCGTCAGCATCGAGGACAAGCTCAGTCTCATAACCGACGGAAAACTCGGTTCCGTCGGCAACCTCAAATCTCATCTCTTCCGAGTCGCTGGTGTCGGGCTCAGCTGTGAACGCATCCGCGTCATCGATGATCTCGCCGTCCAGCGCCAAATCGTCATGGTATGGGCGAACGCGTTCGCTCTCCGCAGCTTGATTATAAAGCTCTTCGGCGTCAAAATTTAAATCTTCGGCAGTGGGTTCTTCATTCTCCGCCCCCAAATCGAGTTCGCCACCTGGCTTCTTGATCTTTTCTTTGTCGGGAGACACATTCTTAGGGTTCTTTTTTTTGCCCTTTTCCGCTAAGGTTGCTACCGGCTTACTGGGGGTCGCGATGACGTCGTTTTTTGCTTTAGCTTGTTTCGTCGCATCCTGCTTCTTGGGTGCAACCGTTGCCTTTGCAGGCTTTGCGATCTTTGCAGGCGCTTTGACGGTTGTTTTTGTCTTGGCGGAAACCTTGACAGTCTTTGCAGGTGGATGAACAGGCTTCTTCGCCTTGGTTACCGGCTTGGCAGATTTCTTAGTTGCAGGAACGTGAGCCTTTGCAACTGGTTTGTGAATGGGCATGACCTTTTTAACGGGTTTTTTAGAATCAATCGCCTTCTTCTTTTGAGGTGTCTTTTTTGCTGCCATACGTGCCCTTTATTCTCGTTTCCTAAAACCAAATAAAAATGACTTTTGCCAGTTTTCGACAAAGTTCACCTATTATAGAAAGAAAATGGAAACATAATATATCTGTTTTTGGTGGGCAAGTCAACGGCCATTGCCTTTTTTCTGATTTTTTGGGGTGTAGGGGAATTTTGAGGACTTGAGACGCTAGACCAAGGGCGAGGGGTATTGTTGTGTGACGCTGGTGCTTGAAAAAGATCTGCTGTCCGTTGCCCAAGATGATGCGCTCGAACGGGACCTTCAGGCTGGCAAGCTTCTCGTTCGCCAACGTGCGCCAAAACAAACGGGGGGAGCCCCCCTGAAAGTCCTCTACCTTTTCGCATCTCCTTTGAACTTGATTTATGAGCGAAAACCGTAGAAACTGAGCATGACGTTGGTTCGTTTGCTGGCAGCAGACAGCGAACGTATTTAATCAAAAAAAGGGAGAAGGAATGAAGATGAAGAGCTGCTATAGGGGGTTGATGATGATCATGCTTGTTCTGGTTGGCACGATCGCGCAAGGGGTTGAAGAGCTGTCGAAGCTGCCAGAGGGCAAGTGGAAGTTGCTGTTCAAGGATGAGTTTGATGGGGCGAACAAGGAGTTGGACAAGGCGTGGGATTTCCAGAATGGTCCGAGCGGGCACATCCTGTGTAGCCGTTGGCGTGAGAACGCGCTGGTCACGAATGGTATCCTGCGGCTACAAGCCAAAAAGGAGACCCGCGGCGGACAGAGCTGGACTGCGGCGAGTATGTGGACCCAGAACAAGTTCAAGTATGGTTATTTCGAATGTCGTTATAAATATGCCAAGGCCAAGGGCACGAATAATTCGTTCTGGCTTATGACACGGGATCGCGCTGAAGCCAAGGCACAAGGCGCTAAGGATGTTGACGCCATTGACGGACAATTTGAGATCGACATCAACGAGGGGCACTATCCAGACGAGATCAATATGAACATTCATAATTGGTCGGGAAAGCATTGGGCCAAAAGCAAAGAAAAGAAAGCGGATGGGGCTAATCTCGCGGATACGTTTCACACCTATGGTCTCGAATGGAACAAGGATGAACTCATCTGGTTCTTTGATGGCAAAGAGATCCGCCGGGAGAAGAATACGATCTGCCACAAGCCCGCTCCTGTCTGGCTGAGCCTCGCGATCATCAAGTGGGCCGGGCCTGTTTCAGATGCCATCGATGGGACGTCCATGGACGTCGACTACGTCCGCGTCTATCAGAAGGAATCAGCAGGACAATGACGCACAGGCTGTATTTATTACCACGAAACACAAAAAATAACAGATTCAACGCGTTCCTCTTCTGTGAGCTCGACGCCACGGTGTGAAATATATTTTTCAAAACCCAAGCGTTGTCAGGGGGGAGAGAGATGTGATATAATAAGACACTACGGAAATTAGGAGTTGAGCGTTAAAACGCTTAACGATGAACTCTGAAAGCCTAGCTTTTAACGCTGAAGTTATAGGCAGGCATGGACAGAAACGTATGAAAGAATATGAATAATGCTCGAACACGAAATCAGACTTATCCGTGACCTTGTCGAGGCAGGCGGACCTCAGCCTTCGCAGTATCCATTCGTTCACATTTGGTTCCACGATATCATGCAACGTTATCGTCTGGGAGAGATCACGGCGGAGGATATTGACGCGCTAAGGGCATCCTTCGGCGAGGAGGTCTCGCTAAACACCATGCAGGGGTTCGTTGCCCGGAAGCCCCATGGTTATCATGGGGATTTTGAGGTTATAGACCGAATCTACACGCAATGGATATCTCCTGATCCAAAGCTTGCAAACTGGGATCTGTTCTTCCATTTGTGTGATGCATCAACGGCTGTGCGCAATCGGAAGGATTTCCTGCATGCTGTTTTAGACAGCATGAAGAAGACCATCCCAGATCGAGATCTGAGCGTACTCTCTGTTGGGTGTGGACCCGGCCGCGATGTTGCCGAGTACCTCACGGCGGACAAAACGGGACGTTTTTATTTCACCTGTCTGGATCAAGACGCGCGTGCGATCGCGCATGCACAGGCGCTCTGCGAACCATGGGCAGACCATGTGTCGTTTATCAAGACGGATGTCATTCGCCGCCTGCCTACGGAGACCTTCGATCTCGTCTGGGCGGCAGGGCTCTTTGACTACTTCTCCGACCGGATCGTTGTCTTGATGTTGAGGCGCCTTGCCAAACGCGTGCGCCCTGGTGGACAATTGATTGTCGGAAACTTCGGGCCTGAAAACTCCAGCCGCGATTACATGGAATTTGGAGGCTGGTATCTCATTCACCGGACACCGGCAGAACTGCTGACGCTTGCAATACAAGCCGGGCTACCGGAAGGAGCCTGTGTTGTCCGATCCGAATGCCAGGGGGTGAATCTTTTCCTCGAGGTGAAGTGTTAAGATGCGAAAAGGAGCGATAGGCCTCGTGACGATTATCCTGCTGGCAGGGTTTGCAATTCTGATGGAGGGCTGTGCCAGCACGCATATTAGACATCTCTCAGGAGATGCGTTCCTTGAACAGGCAAAGCAAACGGAGCAACTCGGTAGCTTCCAGTGGACAAGCTACATCGGGAAGGGTGGCGATCGAGTCTATTTGGAATATGGTCATCCGGCATACATTGGAGATGGCATGCGCGTCACTGTTTACTGGACAACATTAGCCGAACTCCCGTCGGCCATTGCCGAGCAGATCAAGCAAGGCCAGCGCCCCTGGAAAAATGTACTCGACGAACAGAGCCGGTCGGCGAGAGGGACAAACAAATAAGGAGAGGATTATGGCAAAGAAAGAGGATGTCTCCATTGGATTTGAGCAGGCGTTGAAACGCTTAGAGGAGATCGTTGCAAGCATGGAGTCCGGCACGCTAGATTTAGATAAGATGATCGCCACGTTTGAAGAGGGTCAGCACTTGTTGAAATTCTGTTCTGGGAAGCTGGATGAGGTTGAGAAGAAGATAGAGAAAATTGTAAAGGATAGCTCCGGGGCTGTGGGTGTCGAACCCTTTTCAATCGGGCAATAATCGCATGAATACATCGCTTTTGAAGAAGGACCATGATTTCCTGGTCGGAATTGATTCGGACGGTTGCGTGTTTGACTCCATGCGCGTAAAGCAGTGCATCCATTTTCATCCTATCATCATTAAGTTTTGGGGACTCGAGGCTTTTGAAGGCCCGTTGCGGGCCTGTGCGGAATTTGTAAATCTCAATTCGAAGTCGCGTGGCAGCAATCGTTTTGCGGCGCTTGTCCGAGTGTTTGAATTACTGAAGGCCTATCCCGGTATACGGACTAACGATATTGATTTTCCTGATTTTGCGGCGCTTAAGACCTACTTGGCCTCAGGCGTCCCGCTGGGCAATCCGACGTTGAAAGAGGCTGTGGCGAAAACGGGTGATCCCGAGTTGCAGCGCGTGTATGCTTGGAGCTTAGCAGTCAATGAAGAGATCAACACGAACATGAAGCCGATCCCGCCCTTTCCTGGCGCGGTGAAGGCTCTCCGGTTGATGCAGGATACCAGTGATGTCGTTGTGATTTCCCAAACACCGGAGGATGCTTTGGTGCGCGAATGGGCGACGCACAGTATTCGTGATTATGCAGGCATGGTGGCTGGACTTGAGTTTGGAACAAAGGCGGAGCAGATCCGTGCGGCATCCGAAGGGCGTTATTGCCCTTCACGCATGTTGATGATTGGCGATGCAGTGGGCGACCAGAAGGCTGCGCAGGAGACGGGCATTCTTTTCTTCCCGATTATGCCGGATCATGAGGAGACCTCGTGGGAGCGTTTCTGTTCCGAAGCCTATCCGCGTTTCTTGGCCGGCACGTTTGCCGGGGCGTATGCAGACTCGTTGGCTGCGGAGTTCCATGGCGCGCTTCCGGAGTCGCCCAGTTGGTAATCACAAAATATGAAACCTGAATTATTAGCGCCTGCGGGTGGGTATGATGCCGCTCTCGCCGCATTCCAGTATGGTGCGGATGCCGTGTATGTTGGCTTGCCCCTGTTTTCGGCCCGCGCGGATGCGGATAACATGACCCCTGAACGGTTGCGCGTCTTGCTGGCATACGCGCGGTCGTTTAAGCCTGCCAAAAGAGTTTATGTCACCTTTAACACCCTTGTACCTGATGCGGATATGCCGACTGTGGTAGCGCTGCTGGAGCAGCTTGATGAGTTGGCGCCAGATGGCGTGATCGTGCAGGACTTGGGCGTGGCGCGGCTCATGCGCGACTATTTTCCATCCCTCGAGATGCATGCCAGTACGCAACTGGCGGCGCACAACTTAGATGGCGTGTTAGCGCTGAAGGAACTCGGCTTCCGGCGCATTGTTTTAGCGCGCGAATTAAGTTGTGAAGAGATCAAAGAGCTGGTTGAAAAGAGTGGCGTGGAAATTGAAGTTTTCATCCATGGCGCGCTTTGTTACAGCACGAGTGGACTCTGTCTGTTTTCTGCGCGAATGCATGATCGCAGCGGCAACCGTGGACGTTGCGCCTATTGTTGCCGCGAAGGTTTTTCCTGCGACAGTGAAAAGGGCGTGCGGTATCCCTTCTCCATGAAAGATCTCGCACTTGCGTCCATGCTCAACAAGGTGGTGGCTACGGGTGCGCATTCCTTGAAGATTGAAGGCCGAATGAAGAGTCCGCTCTATGTGGCCTGCGTGAGCGATTATTATCGTAAAAAACTGGATGGAACATTGTCTGCGTCAGCAGAGTGGCAGATGGTTCAAGACTTGCAGACCGTCTTTAGCCGTCCGTGGACAACGCTTTATGCAGGGGGCCGCACAGCACCGAAGGAAACGATTATCGACCCTGTTTCCGTTGGTCACCGTGGCGCATTGATCGGCCACTCGGAGGCAGTCGTGCAAGACGGTCATGGCGTCCGTTGGTTGCGTTTTAAGACGAACCGCGCATTGGAAAAACATGACGGTATACAAGTCGAGCTTCCCGGGGGCGGCAAACCTTTTGGCTTTGCTGTTCATCAGTTGCGGATTATGGGGAGTGAACGCTCGGTTATCACCGCGCCAGCGGGGGGCACGGTCGAGATTGCAATGCCTGCGGAAGAGAATCCTTTTATACCGCGTGGAACCTCCATTTTTTGTTCGGCATCGCAAGCGGTACGCCGCGCGTATGAGCTCCATTCGTTGCGGGAATCTGAACTGACGATCGGGGCGACCGTTGATTTTGCCATTGCGTTAAATGCAGAGGGGATCAAGGTTTCAGCGAGGGTGCCCTACGTGGCGACCTGTGAGCCAATCGATGTATGTATTCCCCTGGCATTGGGAAAAGCGCAACAGCCTGAACGCACAGAAGGTGCCGTGCGCAAGGCTTTTGAACGTCTGGGTGAATCAGCGTGGTCGCTAGGACGGCTGACGATAAGCGACCCTGAAGGACTGTATGCGCCGGCATCGAAGCTGAATGAGGCCCGTCGCCTGGCGCTTGCCGCGCTGGACGAGACCTGGGCGCGCATGCGGTCGGAGCGTCTGGCACGTATTACGCACGAGCTTGAGCAGGTGGTGCGTTCGAAGATGGTAGTAGCGGCCGGCGCTGATGTCTGCCCGTCTGAGAGGGGCCGGACGCTCAAGGTGCGCTGTTCGAGTAAGAACGCCTTTAATTCGGAGCAGATGCAACAGATTCGTACGATGTTTGATACGCTTGTCCTTCTGCTCGAACATGTCTCCGGCGATGTGATGAAGGAATGGATTGAGGCGTGGAAGTCGGATTGTCCTGGGCTGAAGATTCGACTGGCAATGCCGCTTGTCTCACGTGAGAAGGAACGGCATGGGTTAAAAGAGGCTGTTCGAGAGCTGATAAACGCGGGTTGGACCTCATGGGAATGCGCTGATCTGGCGGGTGGACATTTTCTCGCCGAAAACGGGATCACTGCGATCACCGCTGACTGGAGCTTATATGCATTCAACCGTGTTGCGGTTGCAGAACTTGCGAGGCTGGGCATCACATCCTTTGTCGTCTCCCCGGAGTGTGATCTGCCGAACACCTGTGCCTTGGCAATAGCTCCGCTGCAGGCCGAAGTGTTGATTTATCAGCATGTGCCGCTCTTCATCTCTGAGACGCCTCCTTGCGTGGAAGATGTCATGGCGGGGGAGGATATTGTCTTCACGGACAAGAGGGGCAACGCGTTTATCACGCAGCAGTGTGATAAACGATGGATTACGACATCCTCTACTCCGTTAGACCGTTTCGGCGAGGAGTCTGGCTTGCCATTTTCGCGCACGCGTGTTGACCTGTCCTGGTCACCCAGAGGAGGGCGTGACTGGTTAAGGCATGTTTAGGGGTAACTACCCAAAAAAAATGACCTTCGAAGGGGGATTCAGCTTGACCCTTTCAATGAAATAGGACAAAATACAAACATTCTGCACTAGTTTAGTGTGGTTTTGGCGTTTATTTAACAGGAAAAACGAACAATGTTTGACAAGTTTTTATCCTTGTTTTCAAGCGATATTGGGATGGATCTCGGTACCGCTAATACTTTGGTTTATGTAAAGGATCGCGGTATTGTGATCCGAGAGCCTTCTGTGGTCGCTATCCAAGAGGGCACCCGACGTATTTTGGCTGTCGGCGAAGAGGCCAAGCGGATGTTGGGACGTACGCCGGGTAACATTGTCGCGATCCGACCGATGAAGTCTGGCGTAATTGCCGATTTCGATATTACGGAAGCGATGATTCGTCACTTCATCCGAAAGGTGCATGTGAGGAAGTTGGTCAGGCCACGAGTCATCGTGGCAGTTCCAAGTGATATCACGGAAGTTGAGAAGCGAGCTGTGCAAGAATCAGCACGGCATGCGGGTGCACGTGAGGTTTTCCTCATTGAAGAACCGATGGCTGCGGCAATTGGTGTTGGGATGCCCGTATCTGAACCAGCCGGTAACATGATTGTTGATATTGGTGGCGGCACGTGTGAGGTCGCGCTGATTTCGCTGGCCGGAATTGTGTACGCGCGGAGTGTCCGCGTGGGCGGAGACGCCATGGATGAATGTATCGTCCAGTACATGCGAAGAGTTTACAACCTGATGATCGGAGAACGAACCGCGGAAGAGATTAAAATCACCATCGGTTCAGCCTATCCTACGGGCGAGGAAAGCACAATAGAGGTAAAAGGCCGCGATTTAGTGGCCGGTTTGCCTAAAACCCTGACAGTTACTTCAGAAGAAATCCGGGATGCCTTGCAGGAACCCGTTTCGGCCATTGTGGATGCGGTGCGTATTACGCTTGAAAAAAGCCCACCGGAATTGGCGGCCGACCTGGTAGATCGCGGATTAGTACTGGCAGGCGGTGGTGCCTTGCTGCGTGGTCTTGACAAGCTTCTAGCTTCACAGACAGGATTGCCCGTGACAGTGGCCGACGACCCCTTGAGTGCGGTCGCGGAGGGTACGGGCGTGGTGCTGAATGAATTGAATTTTATTGCCAAGTCAAAGCTTGGTAGATAGGTGTCCTTAATCGTCCTGCGGAGAGCGCTTCGGTCGTAAGCCGTTATATGACGGTGGAGCGTGCCGGGTGAAGTCGAAATTGTGGATTATTTTGCTGGTAGTCTCGCTTGGAGCCTTTGTGTTCCTGCGTAGCGGCGTACGCATGTTTGCAAGCGAGACCCTTTATCCCTTCTCAAACGCCTATCTCTGGCTTGACCAGACCGTGGGACTTCATGTGCGTGCTGCATTCACACGTGTGAATTATGCATCCCGTTATGCCAAGCAGGAGCGGGAATTGACGCGTCTTCAAGTCATGTTCGCCGAAGCGGAAACCCGCGAGGCGGAAGTCAAACATTTACGAACACTTCTGGAGTATGCCCCACCCGTGTCATGCCGTTGGATGGCGGCTCCTGTTATTTCACGCGGGGGGACCGCAGGCATTTGGCAATCCGTCCGTATTGGGAAGGGGTCTGTTCATGGGGTGCGCAGAGGCGACCTGGTGATGGTGCCAGAGGGCGTTGTCGGACGCGTATCGGACGTCTCGTTACATACCAGCGAGGTCATGCTCATTACGGATCCGAACAGTCGTGTGGCGTGCGAATTAGATTTGCCTTCAGAGGAGGGCACGGGGATTGTCCGAGGCATTCTGTATGGTGGCGGAGTCCGTCCGGGCGGGAATCCGAAGCTGACGCTATTGTATGTGGTCGAGCCTTTGCGATTGCGCTTTATGGCGCGTGAATTTGAACCTGCTCCTCGGACGCGTGTCATCACATCCGGGCTGGGCAATACCTTTCCTAAAGGGTTGACCGTCGGTTATGTGCTTTCAAGTATGATGGAGCCTCAGAACCTCTCGCGTGAGGCCGAGGTCATGCCTGCTGTAGACATGGCTGCGTTACATGATGTCTTTATCTTGGCGGCAAGGGAGGGTCAGCATGCTCCCTGATATGTCTCTCGTCCTTAGTTTGGTCTCCGTTCTGACCGCAACGATCCTTCAGGACATGATTCCGGCAACAGATATCTTGCCGGTAAAGGGATATTTTTTAACGGCAGTTGCTGCGTATTATGTGTTGGCAAAGCCCAGGCTGATCAGTGTGGTGATTGTGACATGGGCAGGCATATTGACAGATGTGTTGGGCGGACTACCCCATGGATGTACGCTTGTTTTTCTATTCGTTAGTTATGCATTTTTATTGCTACTCAAGCGGATCCTTGTCGAAGCCACAATTTGGCACGGCATGGTGTTGATGGCGATCTTAAGCATGCTGCAGCAGGTCTGGACGCATGTGTGGGTGCGCCATACAGGTATCCAGATATTTTCAATGGATATGCTTAAGCTGGCAGGATGTTCGGCGCTTATGGGGCTCTTGACGGGTTTTTCAATGTTTGTGCTATGTACTTGGCTTGAACGGTTTAAGGGTGTTGTTGATCGCCCATCGAACGATGTTGAAGGAATGAATGGAATCGTATGACGGACAGAAGTTAACGGATAGCTGGCGTATTGCGCTGATAGCGCTTCTCTTTAGCCTTGCTATTCTGTTTTTAGGAAATGCGATGTATCACGTGCAGGTGGTACAGGCGTCTGTGCTTTCCAATGACCAAGCACGGCAGAGTATCCGTCGCGTCCAGGTCCCGGGGACGCGCGGAAAAATAGTTGATCGCAATGGCGTTTGCCTGGCTGAGAATCGCGCCAGTTACTGCATTGCGTATTATGTCGAAGAATTACGCAAGCGCGGTAAATGGATCAACACCATTAACGCTATCAGTGAAAATATTGACAAGCTTGCAGATGTGCTCGGGGTGCCACGTGAAATCTCCTATAGTGCAGTCTCGAATCATGTGATTCGAAGCTTGCCCATGCCGTTGATTGTGTGGAAGGATGTGGACCCTGTCACGCTAGCGCGTTGGGCAGAGAACGCAGACCAGTTCCCCGGAGTTGACGTCTATGTGCAACCTGAGCGATTTTATCCAGAGAAAACATTGGCGGTTCATTTGCTGGGGTATGTCCGCCGTGACCGTCCGCCGCGGCCGCGGCCGGGGGAAGAGGCTCATTTCTACTTGCCGGAAATGTATGGAGCCGTCGGTCTTGAGAGCTACTATAACGACTGGCTTACGGGGCAGCTAGGTGAACAGCTGATTCGCGTGGATGCCCGCGGGTATAAGCACAGAGTCTGGGAAGGCGAGCCAGCGGTTTCGGGACGTGATTTGGCGCTGACCTTGGACGTGGCCATTCAACGTGCGCTGGAGACCTCTCTTTACGAGAAGCGCGGCGCGGGTGTTGTGATCGATCCGCGTAATGGGGAGATTCTGGCCATGGCCAGCACGCCGAAGTTTGACCCGAATGAATTTATCCCCATGATTCGTCAGGGCGTCTGGAAACGGCTTATGGAGGATGAAACCCGGCCGATGCTCAATCGCGCCATCCAAGGACGTTACTCGCCGGGAAGCATCTTTAAACCCGTAACGGCTTTTGCAGCATTGGGTCTAAAAGACTTTGATCCAGAGGCGCCTCATACGTGTACAGGGACATTCGAGTTGGGGACCATGCGCCTGAAGTGTTGGGATGTCTACGGACACCATGAGATTGCCTTGCGTCGCGCGATTGAGCAATCCTGCAACAGTTATTTTTGTAATCTGGGCAATACGATCGGCTATCCAGCCATTTATGCTCAGGCTGAAGCGATTGGGTTGGGCGCCAAGACAGGCATTGATCTGCCAGGCGAGAATACGGGATTGCTTCCGGATGCGCAATGGAAGCTTGACCGCATGAACGACAGGTGGCGTCCAGGGGATACCTGTCAGTTAGCCATCGGGCAGGGATTATTGTTGGTCACACCCTTGCAGATGGCCCTAGTGGCAGCAGCGATTGCAAACGGAGGGAAGGTCTACCAGCCGCATCTTCTCAAAAAGGACACGGCTCAGGAACCTCTTCGAAAAATGAACTGGTCCGCGGCGGCATTGGCGATTGTGAAGGGCGGCATGCACGATGTCGCAACGCAAGGGACGGGGCGAAGGGTTCAGGTTCGTGGAACGAACGTCAGCGCAAAGACTGGCACTGCGGAAGTGGATGTGAATGGCAAACGCCATAAGAATACGTGGGTTATGGCATATGCGCCGTCGGAAGATCCACGAGTCGCTATTGCGATGGTGATTGAGGATGGCGAGTCGGGTGGCAAGACAGTCGCGCCGCTCGTAAAAGATGTACTGGTATCGATTTTCGGGGAGAGCACGAATATGCCACCTGTGAGCGTGGAAGCACCCTTGCCGACAGGAGGCGACTAACATGTTCAAAAATAGTGAAAAACTGACATGCTTCCGCCTGTTTAATCCGCTGATGCTGATGAGCATGCTGTGCCTTTCGGTTATCGGAGTCTTGTACATTTATAGCTCCTGTTCTATCCGTGATGATGCCGAACTGCAGCAGTTGTATATCCGTCACGCGGAAGCGATCCTGTTTGGGCTTCTCCTGTATGGCGTGGCGGCTTTCGTAAATTATCGGCGACTGCTTGCCTGGAGTTGGCTCGCGTATGGTGTGATCCTGGTGTTGTTGATCCTGGTGCCGATTATGGGTGATTCGCAGATGGGTGCAAAGCGTTGGCTCTTTGGTATTCAGCCCTCTGAGCCCGCCAAGCTGGCGATTATTATGATGTTGGCTTGGCTCTATAGTCGCCGGGGCGAGAAGCGTGGAACAGGCATGTTTTTTTTGACACTGCTTCTCGTGGGAATTCCGGCTATACTGATTTTGCTCCAGCCAGACTTGGGTACGGCAATGGTTCTTGTGCCCACGGTCTTTATGATGATGTTTGTAGCAAACGTGGCGCCGAAACTTTTATGGGGGGCTACCGCGATCGGTGTTGTTGTGGCAGGCCTGGTGCTGGGTCTTGTTTATGTCACAGAAACAGTCAAGATGCCGAAGGAACGCCGTGAGGCGCTGATTCAGGCGACGGGGCTGCGCGATCATCAACTGAGGCGCTTGCAGGTTTTCATGTTCCCGGACAAGGATCTGCATGGCAGCGGATATAATCGCCGGCAATCTGAAATAGCAGTCGGCTCTGGCGGCACCTGGGGCAAAGGTTATTTAAAAGGCGAACATTATATGCTGGGGTATCTGCCCCCCTCTGTTTCGTCAAATGATTTTATTTTCGCAGTGTTGGCCGAAGAGGCTGGTTTTGCGGGAACGATAATGGTGCTACTCCTTTTCCTGTCCTTGACATGGACAGGTTTGTGGGTGGCATTTCGATGTAGGGATGACGGAGGGCGGATATTCTGTGTGGGCGTGGTGACCTTGATGTTTAGTCATGCATTCATCAATATAGCCATGACAATCGGACTGATGCCGATCACAGGGCTGCCGTTGCCGTTTATCAGTTATGGCCGAACATTTATGCTGACCATGATGGTCGCATTAGGTTTGGTCCAAAGTGTCTCCATGTATGGACGAGACCCGGAGACACGTTTTTCGTAGAGGCTTGATTCGTCAAGCCACAAAAAGAGGAAAAGAGAATGAATGTGTTGAAACCCCTAACGGATGGGATAAAGAAAGTGATGGGATGGATTAAGCGATCTGCGCCAAAGCGCGAGATTATTGTCAATGCGGAAAAACTGGAGACGCGCGTGGCCGTGGTGGAAAATGGCCGTGTCGAAGAGTACCTTGTTGAACATCCAGCCGAAGAACGCTTGGTTGGAAGCATATTTAAGGGACGTATTCAAAATTTGGAACATGACCTGCAGGCTGCCTTTGTTGATATTGGATTAAAGAAGAACGCCTTTTTGCATTACTGGGATATGATTCCGGATGATGATAGCCGACTGGATGAAGATGACGAGAATGCACGTCCATCCCGGCGCAAACGCGTTTCGAATGAAGAGATCAACAAGCGGTTTCCGCCTGGAACGGAAATTGTTGTTCAGGTGACGAAGGGTCCCATCAGCACAAAGGGACCACGCGTGACTGCGAACTTGAGTTTGCCGGGACGTTATCTGGTGATGATGCCAGGGACGCATCTGCGGGGTGTTTCACGAAAGATTGGCGATGCGAAGGAACGTCAGCGCCTGAAAAAAATTCTCGATCGGATGCCGTTGCCAGAGAATGCGGGATTGATTGTTCGCACGGTCGGCTCGAATGCGAACCAACGCTCCTTTGTGCGCGATTTGCGCAATCTGATGGAAGCATGGAATGAGCTGCAAGACAATATCAAGAACCTGACAGCTCCCGCGTGCGTTTATCAGGAACCGGACTTGGTCGAACGCGTTGTCCGGGACTGGCTGACCGAAGAGATCGAATGCGTGACTATTGACGACGCGGATGCGTATGAACGCATCCGGAATGTCGCATCGCGTATTTCGCGTCGTGCAAAGAGCATGATCCGTCACTATGACGGACATTTGGCGATTTTTGAACACTATGGTGTTGAGCGCCAGATTGAAGAGACCTTCCGGCGAAAAGTGAATTTGAAGTCTGGGGCTTACTTGGTGATTGAAGAAACCGAAGCGCTGATCTCGATTGACGTCAACACGGGACGTCATCGCGGCAAGGGGTCGCAGGAAGATGCCATTCTTGAAGTGAACTTGGAGGCGGTTGAAGAAGTTGCCCGTCAGTTGCGGTTGCGAAATATTGGTGGTCTGGTCGTGCTCGACTTGATCGACATGAAGTCCAGAAAGCACCAGAATACGGTTTACAAGGCGATGAAACAGGCATTAAGACGTGATCGTGCACGGACAAACGTGCTTCAGATTTCCGAGTTGGGGCTTATGGAAATGACACGTCAGCGTCAGGAAGAGAGTCTGTTGTCCAAAATGTATTCGGATTGCCCATACTGCCGTGGACATGGCAGCGTGAAGTCTCCGCTTGCGTTGAGTGCTGACATCCAGCGGCAAATTGGGGCCTTGATGCGTAAGGGTGCCCAAGAGGGGCATGATGTCAATCTGCAAGTGATTGTGGCCCCGAGCGTGCTTGATCGTCTGCGTAAAGAAGATGAAGCCTTTCTTGTTGAACTTCAACGTCGTTACACCGGACGCCTGACCTTTAAGTCGGAGCTCTATCGTCATCCAGAGTCATTCTGTATTGTGGATGGAGATTCGGGCAAAGTTTTGTATTCCGTTGGCGAGTCAAAAACAGTATAATATTGGCACACATGAGAAAAGCTCTAATTTTTGTTGGAATAGGAGTCATGTCAGTGGTTTGTTTTGGGCAAGTTACGTCCAAGGCTCAATCATTTCTAGACATGAAGTCGGACATCGAAAAATTCGAGAGTACGGCTGATAAATTCGAGGTCAACCAGAAGACTGGCTGGATTATTTTGACAGGCAATGTCAAAGTCATTACAGACAAGCAGGAAATGACATCGGATCAAGCGAAGATTCACCGCGAGAGTGGTGTTGTACAAGCCCTTGGGCACGTAGTGATCAAGCAGCCAGGCATGGGCGATTGGCGTGGTGACTATGTCGAGTACAACTACAAGACAGGTAAAGGTCTCGCCTTGAATGGGTTTCTGAAGTCCAAGGATTTTGGAGTTTATGCCAAGCAAATGGCCCGTACGGAAGACGGGGTTTATCTAGCGGAGGACGTGTCGATTACGACCTGTACGAACGCCTTTGAGCATCTGCATTGGCGTATAGATGGGGATGCCCGTCTAAAAGATGGAGACTATGCGGTAGTCTACAACGGGGTTCCTTATTTGTTTGGTGTTCCGTTCTTTTATTTCCCCTATTGGTACCGGGCGCTGGACGTTGATTACGGTGTCCGTGTCTATCCTGGCTACGTATCGCGCTGGGGTGGCTATGTGTTGCTGTCGTACAAGCTTAATATTTATAAGTCTGCACAGCAGGATGGGCCGATTCTTGATGCGACATCTCATTTGGAGTTCCGGTCGAAGCGAGGCGTGGGCGTAGGTGAAACGTTGGAATGGAATCTCAAGCGGTGGGGCGAGGGAGAGTTCAGCGCATTCCACTATTGGGATACTGATCCGAGTGAGGGCCACGACTCACAAAACTGGTCGTCGCCCATACCCGCTGAGCGCTACAAACTGGCGATTTTGCATTCGACAGACATTACGCCTCGCGACTTGTTCCTGTTACGTGCAAACTATCTGAGTGACTCGGAAGTCCTTGACGATTATTTTGAGAGAGGTAGTCGCGAGGAGAGCATCCCCATTAATTTTGCATCATATGAGCATCGCGAACATGCGTTAGCTGCAGGTGCGCTTGTGAGTGGCCCGCTGAACGAGTTTTATGGGGGCGTTGCTCGCTTGCCGGAAGTCTGGTTTGATATTGTACCCACTCCGATCTTTAATACTGGGATCAACTACGAAAGCCAGACCCGGGTCGGATATCTGGAGCGCCAGGCAGCTTATTATTCACAGGCAGCTCCCAATTTCAGATATTATCCCGGGGATTGGGCTGACTATCAGACTGCGCGTGGGAACACTGCGCATCGCTTGACCTATCCTATGAAGTTCTTTGATGTGGTCAGTCTTGTTCCACGGATGGGCTACCAGGGAACCTATTATCAGGATTCAGAGACGGGCGACGCGCTTTACCGGCATGCTGGTGATTTTGGTGCAGAGGCTTCAATGCGCATTGTGTCGGGATGGCAAAATGGTTGGCGTCATACCATAGAACCCTACATCGATTACAGTTGGCAACCCGTGGACTGGAGTGCAGATGCGCGGAACGGCACAGGGGAAAACAATGCCTATATGTTTGATAAGATTGACCGTTCCTTTGAGTGGCAGGACCAGTTTGGCATGGATGGTGTTTGGTTGCCGTACAACTGGCATGGCATACGTCCGGGTGTGCGCAATCTGTTCCAGACAAAAAGCGAAACAACTGGGGCACCGCGCACGTTTTTGGATATCGATACGTATGCCGCCATTCAGTTCCCAAATTCAGCCACGAGTGACGCGGAGCCGAACATCAATGAAAATGGTGCTCGCATGGTGGGCATGAAGACTATCTTCAGTCCGATCGAATCCTTTGAGTCGCGTGCGGTTGCGGAATGGGATACGGAACAGGAAAAATTCGCGTATGTTGATTTGAGCGCCCATTATAAGTTAAACAAAAGGCTCAGCGTGGGCGCAGGCTATTTGGCGCGTGACCAGGACCTATATGACTTTCGTTCTTCCTCTATATCCCAATGGAATCGGGCTGAGCAGAGTGTGTTTTATACTGGATTTTTCCATGAATTTACCGATGCCTGGGCTTGGAGCATGTTCGTGCGTTATGATACGGATGTTGGGGCTCTGGATGAGGTTGGCGGATTTCTCCAATACAGTTTGGACTGTTTGGTGTTTCAACTGAGGACATCCTATCGTTCATCCTTTACTCGAAACGACGGGTCAGAAAGGGATAGCGATTTCCGCGTTTCGTTCATCATGTGGCTCCGGGCTATGGATCGGAAACAGCGGTATGAATGGGATCGTTTTTAATGTGCACTGTTAAGGAGGTCATTCCATGACGATAACAAAGCATAAAAAAACCCAGGCTCGAGCGAGCAAAATGGCCACGAAGAAACCCGTTCAAAAGAAGCTTGCGTCCGCAAAAGCCACGTCGCCGAAGAAGTCGGTTAAAAAGACGGGGGCTGTGCGGAAGATAGCTGCCCCCCTCCAGAAGAAGACACCTGCGGCTGTTTCGCGTTCTCATGTTCAGAAAAAGGCTCCTCTGCCTGTCGTGCGTTCGATTCAGGCTGTTGTTCGGAAGGATGTCATCCCGCTTGCGACGAAGCCTAGCGCTCTCACCTGTCCTTTGGTGCTGGATGGCATTGTGCTGGCGGTAGATTTTTTGCCGCGTGACTGCTTCTCCTGCGACGAATTTGATTGCCGTTTCTATTCGGCGGAAGAACGTTCAGGTCCGTTGGGAAGTCGTCTTTTTGCAGGCGAGGAAGACGGTGAAGAGGATTTGGAAGATGCTGAACTCTTCGGTTTTGAGAGGGGAGAGGGCGACAGTGATCAGTGGGGCGACGAGGATGAGAAATGATGGGAAAAAATATGCGAATGATTAAGTATGTTTTGTTATGTGTGCTAATGGCCTGTATCTCTATTGCAGAAGACAAGCCATCAACGCCTAGCCCTTCTGCTGTCAAAGGGAAGAAGCCACAGGTCCTTGAGTTGATCAAGCCTGCAAACGAATTAATGTCAAAGGCGCAAGAGGCCTATATAGGAGATGACTCGAAAAAAGCGATTACGTTGTTTCGGGATGCGCTTGCGGCGTTGATTAAAGTGGAGCAGGATAATCCTGTTTCTGCGGCATCGCCGGAATTTGCACCGGTCCGTTTTCGCAAGGCCATTTGTGAGACGGAAATTGAACGTATCCTCTTGGCGGAGGCGCAGGCTTCGTCTAGGACCATCGCAGTGACCGATACGCGCGAGTTGGAGCAAATGCGCGCCGATCGCAAACGTGCGGCTACGACGAATCATGTCATAGAGGTCACCCGGAAGCTTAATTCAAAGCAGAGCGGTGCGGAAGTGGATGCAGTGGCCGTTGCTGTGGATGCTGCTGCTACGAAACCTGATCAAAAGACTGTCCCGGAGGCGCCAGTAAAGGTCAGCGAGGAATTGGAGTGGGCCAAGGATATGGTGTTGGTTGAGCGTTTTGAGGAGGCGGAGCGGTCTTTGGTTAAGGTATTGAAGAAAGAGCCTGAAAATAAAGAGGCTCGTTTTTTGATGGCGCTTTCGAAAGTGAAGCAGGGCAAGCCGACGGATGCGTTAATCGTGCTGGCGGATTTGCTGGAGGAATCTCCTTCGGATGAATCTAACCTTTTGCTGGCCGCAGGTGCACATTTAGCTGCAGGCGCTTATACAAAGTCGATGGAAATCTTGGACAAAGTCATGAAAACAAATCCGCGGCGGCCCGATGCCTATTTAAATATGGCTTGGCTTTTGTTGGACATGCGGCCGGATGCACTATCAGAAGCCGAAATGTATTATCGGCAAGGCGTGAAGTTAGGGCTCACCCGCAATCGCGATCTGGAGAGACGCCTGGGTATTAAGCAGTAGCCGGTGTCCCAGTGATGAAAGGTGGAAGGCGAAGGCCTTACGGATGATGAAGCAGATTGATAGTTCTCAGTATTTGGATGTACTTGCCGCGACTCGACAGTCGTGGCATAATCGTTATTATGCCATGTACTCCAGCATTCTCGATGGTGTTGTCGTAGACCCATTGTTGATGCAAGTGCCCGTAGATGACCATCTGGTGCATCGGGGAGATGGGGTTTTCGACACCTTCAAATGTGTGCGTCGTGGCGCCTATAACTTAGATCCGCATCTGAACAGACTGGTTCGTTCGGCTGGTGAAATAGGGCTGATTTGGCCGGGGGGCGTGGAGGATATCCGGATCAAGGCCATTCAGACGCTGGCTATTGCAAACAGGGACGACTGCTTGTGTCGTGTTATTTTAGCGCGTGGTCCTGGCGGATTGGGCGTGAGCCCATACGAGTCGCCGCATCCTTCATTGTATATCGTTGTGTATATGGCGGGGACCCCCTTCATGCAGGCTCATCCCGAGGGGGCGCGTGTGAACAAGAGTTGTGTACCCGTCAAGTCAGGCAACTTCGCGACCTATAAGCATTGTAACTATCTGCCCAATGTGATGATGAAGCGGGAGGCTGTTGATGCTGGCGTTGATTTTGTTGTCAGTTATGATGTGAACGGTTTCCTTGCGGAAGGTGCGACAGAGAATGTCGGGGTCGTTACGGCTGCACGCGAACTTCTTTTTCCGAAGCTGGATTATGTGCTCGACGGCACAACGATGCTGCGCGTCATAACGTTGGCGGCGGGATTGGTGAGAGACGGCACCTTGAGGCGCGTGGCTTATGAGAATATAACGGAAGCAATGGTCTGCTCGGCGGCTGAACTTTTAATTATTGGAACGACACTCAATGTAGCCTCCTCCTGTACGTATAATGGCATTTCCGTTGGTGTGGCATGCCCGGGCCCAGTTGGAAAAAGATTAGATAAAATGCTTGCTGATGATATAGCCGAAAATGAAGATATGCGGACGAGGTTTTAAAAGATCATGAATGGTTTCAAAGAGGTTGTTCAACAATGTGTTGTGTGCTTGAACATGACAGAGACAAACGGCATGGACGTTATTGCCCGTTTGGTCCACGAAGCGATACGTCATGGATTAATGAAGCCTGAGCATGAAGAAGATGCAGTTCGGTCCATCCTCAATCGTGAGCAAAGTGCGTCGACGGCCCAGCCAGAAGGGATTGCGCTCCCTCACGGACGGGTCCCCTATGTGTCGGATCTTGTTTTTATGCTGGGGGTTCATCCACGCGGTGTTGATTTTGGGGCGCCTGATGGACGGACAACACATATTTTTGCCCAGATGCTTGCGCCGCAGTCTTGCGGGGCAAGCTATATTCAGTTTTTGGCACAGCTGTGTCAGCGGTTGCTGGACTCATCTGTTCTTGAACAATTAATGTGTGCGACAACACGGGAAGAGATATGCGCCTCTCTCATAAAGGATGGAGAAAAATATGGAAAAAAAATATAAGAGCGGTTCCTGTTCGAAACATGTTGAAATCGTGACGTGGTCTGTTCAGAAACCCACGAAAGTTGTTGATCTCTTTTTGGGACGGCCTGCGTTTCCTGCTGCTGCAGAGGCTGTGGCAACAGAAGTGCTAGCTGCTGTTCGTGAACAGGGCGACGCTGCTGTGTTGGCTGCCGCGAAAAAATTTGATGGCGCGGTGTTGAAGGTGGGCGAATTGCGTGTTACGGATACTGAACTTCGTGCAGCCGTCAAATCTGTTCCTGCTCAAACAAAGCGTGCTGTGCAGGAAGCTCATGACCGTGTCATGACATTTGCCAAAGCCGGATTGCGCGAGCCTTGGTATATCCAGACGCCGGAGGGCGGATACACGGGCGAATTTTATTCGCCAATGGAACGTGTCGGCATTTATGTGCCCGGGGGTACGGCGCCACTCGCGTCGACGGCGATAATGACAGCGACGCTTGCAAAGGCTGCCGGGGTGGGGGAGATCGTCGCCTGTACACCCTGCGGAAAAGACAAGAGCCTTAACCCCGTGCTGCTCTACGCACTTAAGGTGGCAGGCGCGACAGAAATTTATCGCGTGGGCGGTATCCAGTCTATTGGCATGATGGCCTTTGGGACGAAGACCGTGAAAGCTGTCCAGAAAATCGCAGGTCCCGGGAATGCGTATGTGACGGCTGCTAAGCGGCAAGTTTATGGGCATGTGGCTATTGATCAGGTGGCAGGGCCGAGTGAGATTGCTGTTCTGGCGGATGCGTCGGCCAATCCTGCATGGGTTGCCGCAGACTTGCTTTCACAGGCAGAGCATGGCAGTGGTCATGAAAAGGCTCTCTTGGTTACCGATTCTGCGGTGCTTGCGCAATCAGTCTGTGATGAGCTCTCTTGGCAGGCCGGTAAATTGCCGCGTGCGGCAATGGTTGAGCGCGTGATGGAGGCGGGAGGCATTTTATTGGTGGTTGTGCCTGATCTTAAACAGGGTATGGAACTGATTAACCGTTTTGCCCCTGAGCATTTGGAGATCATGACAAAGCATGCACGCCGTATGGTGAATGACGTGCGTGCGGCAGGTGCTGTCTTTGTGGGCGAATGGACACCCGAGTCAGTCGGGGACTTTGTCGCGGGGCCAAGCCATGTCCTGCCAACAGGCGGGGCTGCGCGTATGTTCAACGGGCTAACAGCCGATGAATTTCGCCGCCGGCATAGTTTTGTAGAATTCACACGTGAGGATCTTGTTAAGACCTGTAAGACGATAGAAACTTTTGCAGAGGTCGAGGGGCTCGCCGCCCATGGACGCGCCGCAACAATACGCTTTTCGTAAGTCACCAAAGTCGAGTTGTATGGAAAGTCTAAATTGACCCAGCGCGAAATCTTTGGTACAGTATGAATAATCTTTTTTGGGATCCGGGAGGGGTCTAAATCCCGGTGAGACAACCGAAGTGGACCCTGCCTTGTTCGCGGATAAGCAGTATTTCTCTGACCTTCATTTTATTTTGGGAGTTTGAATGCGGCGTAAGACGGAAACCTGTCTAGAGCAGGGACCTGAGGCCACCGACTAGAGCGCCCACCTCAACGGAGAGGTTTCAGGGGTCCTGCAATACGACAAGGTGGGGTTTTTTTTAGGGTAAAACGTGGAGTTTTCATGTGCAAAACGTTTCCAAGTTTATCATATATGGTGCTTCTTTTCGTTGTTGTTCCTGTTTGCTTGGCACAACTGCCCGATGTTCCGGAAGAGGCTATTGAAGCCTTGGGTAAAACAGAAGGGACGCCGCAAAGCAATGGTTTTGTTTTTTTTGAAGGGCGCTACATTGCACCGCCTTATACGGTGACCCGCAAAGGAAATGGGATTTTTGTTAATCGTATTCAAGTTGAGCAACCTTTTGCATGGATGGCTGAAACCCTGACGCTTGCCGCCCTTCTTCCGACTAAGAAACCAGAGGAAGCGGTGAAAAAAAGTGATGTTGATAGCGGGGATAGTGCTGTCGAGACGCCTGCGCAAAATACAGTAGAGGATTTCATGAGTGCTCCTGTCCTCCCAGCCGAGGCAAAGCCAGTTGATAAGCCGGCGGGCAAGGCGTTAGACTTGCTTTTTGGGGATGAATCCGCCAAACCAGCCACAGAAGAAAAGAGTGATGCCGCTGTCGAAAAAAAGACAGTTCCTGTAGTTCTTACGCAAAAGCAAAAGACTGAACTTCGCACCAAGCTGGATGCGATCCGATTGCGCTTCGAGGTGGGACTATCGCAAGGCGAAATTTTTTTGTTCGATGACAAGAATGGCCGTATTAACGGAACGTATGGTACTGCAAAAGCATTGTTTGCTGTCTTGCCGGAAGCGGTGCGTTATTCAAAATCCCCTCAGGACTTGATGGCGCGGCTCAATCAGGGGGGCGTTAACTTTTTGGATATCAATGCCTGTACGGACTTATATCGGAATAAGCTCAACTTTATAGTTCTGAACGAGCGTCGGAGAGCCATCGAACTCAACGAAGAAAAGAAGTACCAATTACGCTCAAAATAATGGTTTTGATGCCTAATATGAAACGCGCAACACATCAATGTCAACCCTCCGCGCGTCATGCGCTTGCCGCCGCGCTTGTGTCTATTTCCGACTTAAAAGAGATGGAGATTTTTTTAGAGGAGTTGTTAACGCGTGGCGAACTGTGTGACATTACGTTGCGCTGGCGATTGCTGGAGTTATTATCTCAAGGAGTCTCCCAGCGAAAAATTGCCGAGGATCTTCAAATCAGCCTCTGCAAAATTACGCGTGGTTCGCGCATCTTAAAGAACAAGAACTCGATGTCCGGAAAAATATTGAATGCGGCTCGTGAAAATGGCTGACCGGGCCTGTTCGCGCGAGGGGCTTCACAGGTATTTCAGGCAAACCAAATTGAATCGTAAAAGGGTGTGTTTTGCTGCCTGCCCACGTATCACGAACGCTCGGATGAATAGAGGGCCATGTCTCCCGGGGTGTTGACTTGCCAACAATGAAACGTACAGGCGTATGGATCGTCTTTTCATAACGTTTCCATCCTGGACCAGAAGCCAACAGGAACAATGCTGGACTTTGATCGTCCGTGCCAATAGAAAGAATGATGGCAGGAAGCTCGGCCAGGCAGGTGCTCGCGATAAGCAGGCTCGCGCACCCTGCGTATTGCCTCAGCCGTTGTCGAATAACCGCCGCAGGCGCACAATAGATCCCCGCCCCCTTTTTTTATTAATCATGGTGCCCGCATTCCCCCTAGCTCATTAATAACAGCCATAACGCTAGCGACATGATGGACTAAAGTAAAGTTTCTTTTCCCCGTTTTTAGGAAAAGAGGATATGGGGGTAACTACTACCGAAATCTATTTCTTAGTACTTGTCAGAAAAGGGAAAAAATGATAAATTGGGAACATGATTTCTTGGGAAGAACGATTTATTAGAAAAAGCAAGAGGGTGTCTTCTTTTCGAATGGTGTCGATCAGCATGTTTCTTTTGATGGCAAGTAGCTTCAGCTTATTGTGCGGGTGTACAGCTTTTTTGGATATGTTTGCAGTTGGAAAGGAACCGGATGGCCCCCTGCCTGTGTTTTCAGACAATGGGGATCCGATGATCGTTCCTGGTTTGTATTTGCGCATTGGGGTGACGGCTTCTGGCGCGGTGACGGTTGAAGAGAGCCAGAAAGAAGTGGATATGAATGGTGAGATCGTGATGCCGATGATTGGGACGGTTAAGTGTGGCGGATTGACCGTGGTCGCCTTGCAGGAGAAGATTAAAGCGGCATATACGAAGTATTTTATTGATCCTCAGGTGTCCGTGGGTTTTGTTTATAATGAGGCCATGGGGATGAAGTCGCCGTGGGGTTCGGTGTTGGTTATGGGTTCTGTGCAACGGCCCGGCCCAGTGAATATGCCGCCGACACGGGATTTGACTGTGACGCGCGCCCTGATGGCCGCAGGCAATCCGACACCTTTAGCGGATAAGTCGCGTATTCGTGTGTCACGTCGGGAGAAGGATGGCAAGGTCACTCGATATTTTATTGATGTTGTTGAGATTGGCAAAGGAGGCCGAACAGAATTGGACATCCAATTGAAGTCCGGCGATGTCATATGGGTTCCGGATACATGGTATTAACAGGGAGAATAAGGAGCAGGCGTTATGAATAGCAAGCGTGCGCAATTTTATATTGTGTGTTCAGTTGTGTTGATTTGTGCAACGAGTGCGATAGCACAAAATGCTGCGGGTACACCTGTTTCAACGGAGAAGCAGAGCTCGGAGGTCGGGATGCTCACGCGGTCTCAGTGGCTAAAGAAGATCGGAGATGCAGCCAAGGATGTGAATACGGCCAAAGAGGTTATGAAAAAGGTTGCTGTGGGGCAGAAAGTTGAATTTACGCAGCGCTTGCTTAAGGCGATTACCCGGATGCCCTTGAGCCCGGAAGAAAAACTTACCTCCTTAACGCAGGCGGCAATCGCGTGTATTGGCGGTACGCCCATGTCGAATGACGGACGATATAAAGTCATTGCGGAAGTGATTGCTGTCGTACCTGTTGAATATCTGCCAAGTCTTATGGGCGCGCTGGCAAAGCGGTTCAATCAGAAACTGAATAATTTAACTTCTGATCAATTCAAAGTAATGGCTGAAACGACAATCAAGCTTTCGGTTGAACGTAATAAGAGTACAGATGATCGTGCTGTTCGTAATACCTTTGCGATGTTGCTCTTTTTGACGGCGACAACACCTGCTGAGACTCCTGGCTTACAGGATCTTCTGATGAAACTTCTTCCGGATGATAGTAACCGCGAATTGGCGAAGAACTGGATCGATGAAGCGCAGAAGGGGAATTTCGAGCCTATGTTCATGGTCGCTGAAGTGGTTGATCGTGTGAGTGTGACTCCCCCACGCCCAGGAGTTCAGCGTGTCGGTGTTTCGCAGATGGAAGGTTTGTTATCCGATTCAGGCGGGTTAACCGGATCGTTTGGTGATGCAATCCGCCGGAACAATATGGCGCCGGGTATAGGTATATTTATTCCTGGAGATATTGGAATCCAAACCGCGCCGCGTCCGCGTCCTTATCAGAATCAAGGGGACATCTTGTAGGAACACTCAAACAGGTCCAACGACAAAATCAAACAGAAATGAAGTTCTTCTTTAAGGGAGAGGCAAAATGATCACAGTAAATGATATGTATAAAGCAACGTTTTTCCTGTTGGCGGGGGTGTTGCCTATTAGCGTGTTAGCGCAAAGGTCGGATGGATTGCGTTTAGGCCATCTCAAGATTTCTCCTTATGTCAGTCTCGAGGCAGCGTATGATTCGAACATTCGTCTGCAGGTCGATAACCAAGAAGATATCATCTATCGTATTAATCCCGGTTTGGATGTGGAATATGCCGGCACAGATTGGGGTATTGTCGGTAATGGGTGGTATGCGTATGACCTGTATCAAAAATATGACATCTTGAACGCCCATCGCTACGGCGAAGATCTTGAAATCTATGTTGAGTCGGTAAAGGGCTGGAAGTTTCGTGTTGGCGAACGATATAATTTCAGCAACCAGAATGACACGATGTTATCGGGCGGAAGTGGTGTTTGGCGTAACCGTCACCAGTTTGATATTGATGCGGTTTTGGCGTATGAGATCAGCGAACGGTGGTCCGTCGGATTGAACGCTATGTACACGGATAACTGGTTTGATACAAAAACAGAGGAATATCAGCCCTTATATGGATTTAGTTCAGCTCAGATTGGCGCGGAAACGGATTATGCTCTTACCCCGAAGACGGGGTTGATTTTGAACGGATCCTATCAGCGTTATATGTCGGAAGGTGATGTTCAGGGCGCAAACGGTGAGAGCGACGGATATACACTCATGGGTGGTTTCGGGTCGCGTTTCACGGAACGGCTGAAATATCGTATCCTGGTTGGCGCGAATTTTTACTCTACTGAGGATGAAACCTCGATTAGTCCCGCGCTGAATGCGAATATCAACTGGATGATGAGTCAGCGTTGGGCTCTGACAGTGGCGACGGCTACCTATTATCAGCCGAGTGAAACGGTTAAGGGGCAGTCCAAAAACATTTGGTCACTCTCGGCAGGGGTGAGCTATAAGCCTACAGAGCGTATTGATATGTCTCTTGACGCTGTTTATCGCCGTGAGGATTGCCAGTCAATGTACAATCAAGGAGTCACAGCGCAGGATTATATTACGGATCAATATGTAGCCCGCTATCGTATTGCTTATTGGTTTATCAAATACGCGAGTGTTTATGCGGCTGCGGAGTATACGCTCCAGACAGATGAGATTCTTGACGATTGGGAGCGTTATCGTCTCTCCATTGGTTGCTTATTCCGCTATTAAACCAGAAGGGTTTCGGAAAAGTGAACATGATTCTTGCCCACGCGAAAAAACACGAGCGTGGGCATTTTGTTGTAAAAGGGTTTTTGGGGCATGATGCAGAAGTTTTTCACGAAGTATTGGCTGGCTTTTCAGTTGCTTATTTTGTTTGGAGCAGTCAGCGTGGGCATTTTCAGCAAGGAGACAAACGGATCAATCTATTTGTTCTGGCTGTCGCTATTTGCTGTTGAGTCACTCGTGTTGTTGCCAACGGTTTTTAAGGATGAAGCTATTACGGAAGCGCGAAAGCGCGTGCTCCGTTCCATGGAAGGAGACTCCTTCACATACGTGGGGATTGTCCTTATGGGTATTGTATGTATACAGTGGCTGAACAGTGGGTGTAGTTTAGTTTATTTAACAGATGCGGATGTCTGGAAGTTCAGTCTGCCCCCAGTCGAGTGGCTTCCGTACAGTGTTAAGCCTATCCCGGCACTTGCCGTACTTTCATTGGTTGTTTCCGTATTCGCTGGCGGGCTTGTCATTCGTAACGGGCTTGGGAAGGGTGGAAAGCGTTTCTTCTTGGAAGCGGCGACGATTATGAGTGGGATGATAGCTGCTTATGCTGTTCTCCAGAGTCTCAAGGGGGTTCCTCTTTATGCCGCATGGGCAACTGACCCTGGCGCATGTAATCCGGGTACGTTCTTTGCTTTTTGGTTTTTGATCTCATTGGGACGTGATCTTAGTTCTGCGTCTTCGAAGTTTACGCCAGTGAAGACGGCTCTCTGGTGGGGTTTTGCTTTTGCGGGAAACTTGGTTGGCTTTCTACAATTTTCGTCTGCGTTAGGTCTGCTGATATATGGTGTTATAGGTGTGTTGCTCATCATCTATCGAATAAGCATACTGTTTTGCCAGCATGTTCAGGTGATCAAGCGATTCCGGTTTGTATTGGGAATCGGGCTTGCCGTGTCTCTTGTGACGTTTGCGATTGTGTTTTTAGTTCCTAAATCGCCGATTATTCCCAAAATAATGGAGTTGACGGATACGGCTTCCTTTGAGCAAGCGATAGCCAATCGAAATTTCAGGATGAAAGCGGCGCTTAAAATCTGGGAGGGGGTTCCTTGGACAGGTGTAGGTGCAAATGGATTTTCGCAGTATTTAGGCACAGTCATTGAGGACAGTGACTGGAAGCAGGCGAAAAAAGACAAGCAATTCGTATGGAGCGATGCTTACCAGTTCTTATGTGAATGGGGTGTTATAGGGTCAGGCGTCTTGATTGCAATGATTATTACGATGTTGATTCCTTTGTTTGTCAGGATGCGCAATATTTTAGGGAATCGGGATAAGAGCTTTTCGGTGTGGGGTGACTTTTTGGAGTTCGATGACTATGTTGTCCCCTGCCTGGTTGTGATCGTGGTGTTGCTCATAGAGGGCTGGTTTTCCAGCCCCTTCCAGTCCCCTGCGATTTTTATGAGTTGGTTTTGCGTGTTGGCTGTATTACCAGGATTGCTCCCGGCCCCAAAGAGGAGACATTTTTAGGAAGAAGGTAAGAAGATGAGAGAGGAACACGAAGAGGCTCAAGGATCGAAAGAAGTTGAACGTCGCCGTCCAATTTATTATGGTGGCGCGTCGCGCCCAATGTATGGGGCATCAGTGCCTGCATATGGAGGGGGTTCCGATATTGGGGGTGCGTATGGTGGCAATGCGTATTATTATGGTTCAGGCGTTGGCTCAGGTCATACAGACGAAGAAGAATCGCTTGTTGGTTCGTTGACCATTGGTCGTATTTTGCGTGTGTGTTCGCAGAGTTGGATTACCATCTTGGTCTTTGTAATTGTCGGCGTGCTGACAGCGTTTGCGGTTTTTAAAGTCTCTCCGATCATCTATGAGGCGACCAGCAAGTTCGAGATGAGCATTCGGAAACCGTCAATCGCCGGCAGGCCTAGCGCGATTATGGAGATGGATGTTGGCAACACCTTGGATGAAGTGTTTAACACGCGTTTGGCGCGTCTAAGAAGTCGTGATGTGTTCACTCAAATCATCACGCAGTATCGAAGCGAACACCCAAGCGCAAACTTTTCAACTGAAGAGTTGGGCCGTACGTTGGGCGGCTCAAAGATGACGTTACAACGGCGTTCCAAACTGATCTTCGTTACAGTCCGCTCAACAGATTCCCAGCTTGCAGCGGACTTGGCCAATTCGTATGCAAAGGTTGCGGAGTTGTCTACAACCGATCAGAACAAGAATGAGTCTGATTCAGCCATTGCATGGCTCTCTTCCGCAACGGAACAGCAACGTCGGACGCTTGATCGTGCAGACCAGGTGATGCTTGCTTACCGTTCAGCCAATCAGATTGACTTGATGGCAAGTGAGGTTAAACTCGCAGAAGGCGCGCTTACCAGGATTACATCTGACGTGATTGAGATTGAAAGCAAGGTGCTGACCGCGACGGAACTCAGGAAGACCCTTGAAACCATCCAGGGCGACCCTGAAAAGTTTGGCACACTGCCAGACTCGATTCCACGATCAATGGAGATCGGTGTCGCGTATCAAACGCTTCAGAAATCGTTAGCCGAGAAGAACTCGTTGTTGGCCCGATTCACCGCAAACCATCCTGAGGTGAAGGTAAGGGAACGGGAAGTCGAAATTTATAAGCAACAGTTCGCAGATGTTGTGTTTCGTGCGCTGGAGACATCAAAGGCCAATGTTGACTTATTGCAACGCCAACTGGCCCAACTCACCCCACGTAAAGCCGAGTTGATGAAGACGATTTCGGAGCTGGAACTCAAAATTGTTTCATCCAAAATGCGTTTGGAACAATTGGAGCGCGATCGGAAGGTGGCTGAGGAGCAATATCAAGCCTTACGTCAACGGACGCAAGATGCGCTTCTGGCATCCGATGAAACGACAGCCATTATTAAGCAGGTAGAGCCTGCGTATAAGGCCGATTCCCCTGTTCTGCCCAATCCGCTCATTATTTTTTCGATAGGTCCTTTTTTCGGGTTGATATTGGGTGTCTTGTTCGTCTTGATTGTGGACCATCAGGAAGACAAGATTGTCGGCCTTGCGGATATTGAACAGCGTCTTCGCCTGAAGACGCTGGTTGTATTGCCACATGTCCGTCGTAAAAAACGTGAACAGATTGCACGGTTGGTCGTTAATGATAAGTTTTCGCAATTTGCGGAAGCCATGGCAAGTCTTCGCAACCTCTTGGACTCCCCCCGCTATATCGAATTATCAAAAGTGCTGTTGTGCGTAAGTACGCAACCGGGCGAAGGTAAGACCATTACATCATGTTCGATTGCTGAATCATGCGCATTGAGCGGACGCAAGACATTGCTCATTGACTTTGATATGCGTCGGCCGCGTATTGCCCGTATTTTCGAAAAGACGGCATCCGAGTTCAGAAGTTTGCCGCATACGCTTGCTAAGGGGGACACCGCCGTGTTTGATTTATTGCCCGTCCCTTCCGGAGTTGAAAACCTTGACCTGATTTGTTCGAAGGCCTCATCGGAAATCAGTCCTGCAGCCTTAATGGGGAGCGGTGCGATTATTGAGCTGTTCAAGTGGGCACGTGAACACTATGAGCGTGTTATCGTTGACTCGCCGCCTTTTGGCATCGTGGGCGATGTGATGACGTTGTCGGCTCTTGTGGACTCGGTCATGATAATGTGCTGCGCAGACCGCACCCGCTATAATCTGTTGAAGCATGCGCATCGTCAGCTGACTGAATCTGGCGCACGTGTCATTGGTGTTGTGGTGAATGATGTGGACTTTGGTCGCCATCAGCATTTCGGCAAGTATGATTACCATTACAAGTATGGCTCGAAGTATGGATACTCCTCGTATGGTTATAGTGCCGGGAAAAAGATGTCTACTGCTCCAGCAGTTGCGGTCGGATCCGATGCCGTGCGCCAGATAACAGAGGAGGAAGACACAAAGAGTGATCCATTGACGAAGCAAGAGCAAGTTGCTGCGCAGCGCAATGCTCGTAAGGATGTGTTTGATTACTCTCTTTCGGATGACGAATAGAATTTACGCCATAAAGCACATGTGAAGGAGCAGGTCGCGAGGCCTGTTCCTTATTTCATGTTGAAGAAGAGATGCTGTTCAGGAGTTGAGTAACCGTTTGCTGGTGTCCTGGTAAGACGTAATCCGGGAATAGTTCTGCAAGGGGTTGAAGGACAAAGGCGCGATAATGAGCATGCGGATGGGGGAGTGTTAAGCTGGGCGTGTTCATGATCGTGTCTCCAAACGCAATGATGTCGATATCAATCGTACGTGCTGCTCCATGTACGCCTGTCCGGGTGCGTCCGAGGCGCTCCTCAATCGCATGGATAGCTGTTGAAAATGTTTGAGGTGACAAGCTGGTTTGGAGCGCGACAACCGCATTGAGAAACAGGAACCTGCTTTCCGCTTCAGGCACACCCACCGGTTCTGTCTCATGTATAGACGAACAACGCAGGTGATGTGTGCCGAGTAATGCACCTAATTCCTGAACAGCCTTTTCAATGAAGGCTTTTCGTGGTTCGATATTGCTCCCCAACGAAAGGATGGCAGTTACAACGTTCATGATGAATCACCCGGCATGAGAGGGGTTGGGTCATTTACGCTGTAAAGCCCAGCACGTCGCGCATGGTGTAGATACCAGGCTTGCGGTTTGCAAGCCAAAGCGCGGCTCGTAGCGCGCCAGTTGCGAAGGCCTCACGGCTGCTGGCCTTATGCGTAATTTCAACGCATTCCTCATCGGCAATCAAAGAAACAGTATGGTCGCCGACAATGGCGCCGCCGCGTACGGCGTGGATACCAATTTCGCCTTTCGGACGTTCGCCGACAATGCCTTCGCGGCCATAGCATATGACATCCTTCAAGGCAACCTTTCGGCCCGCGGCAGCGGCCTCAGCAAGCATCAGTGCAGTTCCGCTTGGCGCGTCCTTCTTGAGACGGTGGTGCGCTTCGACAATCTCGATGTCGTAACTGGCGTCGAGGACTTCTGCAGCGCGTTTGACGAGTTCAAGAAGCAGGTTGACGCCAAGGCTCATATTCGCGGCCCATACAATCGAAATTTGTTTGGCAGCATGATGAACGCCTTGTTTTTCTTCTTCACTGAGTCCTGTTGTCCCAAGGACTAAGGCCTGTTTATGGTCAACAGCATTCTTGATGTTCGAGGCGACACAGGTATGGAACGTGAAGTCAATGACGACCTCCGCTTGTTTAGGCCATTCCGAGGTGTAAACGAGGTCAGCAGGAAAATCTTTAACGCATGTCCCAAGCGCAGGAAAATCTGCGCGCTCAACGGCGGCGACAATTTCACAACCGCTGATTTTCTGTGAACAACGCAACAGGTTTTGGCCCATGCGTCCGCCGGCTCCAAGAATGGCTATTTTCATGTTAGATCAGATTGAGGGATGAAAGAGTCTTGTGTAATTGCTCGCGAATCTTATCTGAAGGCTCGCAGAGCGGAAGACGATACGTTGGGAGTATTCGTCCCATCATCGCCAGCGCTGCCTTGACAGGGATGGGGTTCGTATCAAGGAAGAGGTCTCGGAAGAGAGGATAGTACATGCGATGGAGGTCTCGCGCATCCGCGAACTTGTCTAAGCGCGCAAGCCGCACCATGTTAGACATCTCCGCAGGAATCACATTGGATACCACACTGATGACACCCGAAGCGCCCACGCTAATCATGGGGAGTGTTAAGCTGTCATCCCCGGAGAGCACCGTCATTTCGCACGCGTTAAGAATAGCGCTGACGCGGTCGACGTTTCCGGCTGCTTCCTTGATAGCGATGACCATGGGATTGCCAGCAAGGCGCACCACGGTTTCGAGCGGGATCTCCTTGCCGGCGCGGCCAGGCACATTGTAGAGTACCACTGGCAGTCCCAAATCAGCGACAGCCGTGAAGTGACGGAACATGCCTTCCGCATTGGGCTTGTTGTAGTAGGGGGTTACCTGCAATGTTGCATCAGCACCCATTTGCTTTGCTTCGCGTGTGAGGTCTAAAGCCTCAGAAGTGGAATTGGCCCCTGTCCCTGCAATAATAATTGCCTTTTTTGCGGCAGCTTCAATGGTTACTTCGATAACCTTGAGATGCTCTTCCATATCGAGCGTCGGCGACTCGCCGGTCGTGCCGACAGGAACGATACCCTCTACACCGCTTGCAATCTGCCAGTTTACCAGTTCGCGCAATGCGCCGTAGTCAACGCTCCCATTTGTGTTGAAAGGCGTGACCAATGCAGTGAATGTGCCATGTAACGTCATAGTACTCCTTGAAACATCTCAATCATTAACGCTGGACGCGGGCATTGCCCTTCCAGATGCTCCATACTTGATCTTCATCGGCAGGCAACGCGTAATCCACCAGCATTGTTGTTGCAAGTGCGCCGCTGGCCCAACCGAATTGAATCCATTTTTCAGGCGCCCATCCCTTCAGGATAGCGTAGAGCATGCCGCCTACAAACCCGTCGCCGCCGCCGATGCGGTCCATCACCGTAATGTGGCGGGGTTCGACAGTGAACCACTCGTTGCCAACAGACATGAGTGCGCCCCACAGGTGGTTGTTTGAATCTTCGACCTCGCGAAGGGTCGTGCCGTAAACCTGCGCATTTGGGAAAGCCTTCTTGACACGCTCGATCATGCCTTTGAATCCATCTATCTTTGCCTTGATGTCTTTGCCTCCGGCTTCAGGTCCCTGAATGCCGAGGCAGAGCTGGAAGTCTTCCTCGTTTCCGAGGAGGATATCCGAGACGCTGGCGATTTCCTTGAAGATCGCGGAGAGTTCTGCTTCGCGGCCCTTCCAGAATGAGGCGCGATAGTTGAGGTCGAACGAAATCTTTGTGCCATACTTCTTGGCGGACCGTGCGAGTTCTAGGCAGAACGTGCTGGTTTCCGGTGAGAGCGCGCCAATGAGCCCCGACAGGTGGACGATCTGTACTCCCTCTTTGCCGAAGATGCGGTCAAGGTCGAAATCTTTTACGTTCAACGTACGTCCGACTTCGCCTGCGCGGTCATTCCATACGCGGGGTCCACGTGAACCGAACCCGCTGTCCGCAATATTAAACTGGTGACGATAACCCCACGGGCCGCCCTGTGCCACTTCAACGCCTTCAAAATCCATGTGCCGACTACGCAAATCATCCTTCAAAAGTTGTGCAATAGGACTGCCCTTTACGAAGGTCGTCAACACCTTGACAGACAAGCCAAGATAAGCCGCGACGCTGGCGACATTTGTTTCCGCGCTGGTCGCCTGCATCATGAAGAGGCCGCCTCTGTGAACAGGCTGTCCGTTGACGGGCGTGATGCGCGCACCCATACTGGTTGGAACTAAAAGAGAATACTTACAATCTGATCTAAGTTGCATGCTTGGTATTTCCACGGGTTGTAAAATTAAATGACCTCTTGCTCTGATTCAAGCAATTCGGGATAGTGTAACAAGACTAAGGCGCTTCCCGCAATAATTTTTCCACGCCATTTTTCTGATTTTATGTGTCGCTGGCGAGGAAAAGCTCAGGCTTTGGATTGGCCAGGATAGACTTGTCTTTAAGAATCTGGTAGGCGACAACCCCGGAGCTGCAGATGAGCACAGGGAGTAGTGACCATGCGTAGGAAAAACTTTTGTAGATCAATAGGTTCCACGTGATGACGGAGGCATAGCCGACTGTGGTGCAAACCAGGAAAGACCAGGCGCTTCGGCGCTTTTCTCGATTGATAGACGTAATGACAAGATAGAGAATATAGAGGATCGGACCTGCTATGCGTGAGAGGGTCAGCCCGAAGATGACAAGCGATTTCATCATGCCCCATCCGTCAGCGCCATGAATCGTCGGCCAGAAGAAATACATGAAAACAAAAAGTTGCGGCACCAAAAGAATGACGGCCGCAGCTTCAAGAAGCGATTGGATGATGGCTTTCATTGGGGTTGTTCGTATTGGAACACCTGTTTGAAGGAGGAGACGACAGCCTGCTTGACGTCCTGCATGTCAACAGGCTTACCCAGCAGTTTGCTCATGGATGTCACACCGGCGTCTTGGATGCCGCAGGAGACAATGCCGCAGTAATCTGCCAGCTTTGTGTTCACATTCAGCGAAAAGCCGTGCATGGTGACATAATGAGAGACACGAATGCCGATGGCTGCGAGCTTGTTGTTTCCCACCCACACGCCTCGGTTACGCGGGTCGCGCCCCGCTTTAATTCCGAATATGGCTAGCGCCTGAATTAATGTCTCCTCCAGTGCAGTGACATACTCGATAACCTTCAGGTTGGTCTCGCCAAGATGAATAATGGGGTAGCCAACCAGCTGCCCAGGTCCGTGGTAGGTGACATCCCCGCCGCGTGAAGTCTCAAAACGTTCAATTCCCGTTTCCTGCAGGGTCTCTTGCGAATAGAGAATGTTATTGGCCTCTGCGGAACGGCCCAACGTATAGACACGTCGATGCTCGAGCAGCAGCAAGGTGTCGGGCACAGTCCCGTTACAACGCTCCGCATGCGTCTGCTCTTGAAGCGCTAAGACGTCGGCATATGGCTGATCCTTGCCTAGATCCTGTATAGAAAGCGTTCTCATGAAGGGGTTGAATAGAACAACAAAACCGGACACCTTACGACTGTACGGTGACCGGTCTTGCTTTTATCGATTACAAAGATGAATTAACCCAGCTTTGAAATACTAGTCGCCATGCGGGATTTCTTGCGGCTAGCGTTGTTCCTCGCGATGATGCCTTTTTTCGCTGTCTTATCCAAAACGGACGTATAAGCGGAAAAAGCTTTTGTTGCCTCATCCTTGTTGCCAGACTCAATCGCCGCTAAAACTTTCTTGCGGGCGGTCAACACGCGGCTCTTGCCGGCTTTGTTACGCTTGTGACTTGCGTCTGCCTGCTTGGCACGCTTAACTGCACTCTTAATGTTCGCCATGAAACGTTGCTCCTTAATGCTCTAATCGTGGTAAAAAACGGAGATTATATTACCTTCATTTTTCAGATTGGTCAATTGCTAACCTTAAAAAATGAAAAATATTTTCTGGTCTGCCCTTGCCAATTCAAAAAAAATATGATACTTCCTTAAATTCTTTTGCGCCTTCGGGTACAGAGGAACTTGGGTTTCGGAGGAAAAGCATAGCGTGACTGAACGAGAAGCATTGATAGCCTTTAATCGGGTCCAGGGCATTGGCTCTATGACGGCCCAGCAGATTATTGAAGCGCTGGGTTCGCTGGCCGCCGTATTTGAAGCTTCTGCGGAAACACTGCAGGGCATCCCTGGTGTTGGCGTAGAACGAGCCGCGTTATTGACGCAGGACTTGAGACAGGTCTCGGCTGATGAAGAGCTAGAACGGGCGGCAAAGACAGGTGTGCAGGTGATCACGTGGGAGGATGAAACGTATCCGGCCTTATTAAAGGAAATAGCGGATCCGCCGCTTGTCCTGTATGTGGCGGGCGACGTGACGGCTTTGGATACGCCGTCCATTGCCATTGTAGGGACGCGGCATCCGACGGTTTATGGACGCGAGACTGCGCGCCGGTTTGCGTATCAGCTCGGAGTTGCGGGCTATACCATCACCAGCGGACTGGCGGAGGGCATTGATACAGAGGCGCATATGGGCGCGCTGAAGGCCAAGGGGAAGACCGTTGCCGTGCTGGGTGGCGCGCTCGACTGTCTCTATCCGAAGTCGAACACGAAGCTGGCACGTGAGATTGCGACCTCCGGCGGCGCGGTTATTTCGGAGTACGCCTTCGGACGGCAACCGGACCGACAGACGTTTCCGATGCGGAATCGTATCGTCAGCGGCCTTTCAAGGGGTGTGTTGGTCGTTGAGGCGCCTATCAACAGCGGGACGCTGATTACCGCCGGGCAGGGTATGGAACAGAATCGGTCGGTGATGGCGATCCCTGGACGCATTGATTCCGCGGCATCCCAGGGTTGCCATAAGTTGTTGAAGGAGGGGGTGCGGTTGGTGACCTCTCCAGAAGAGGTCATCGATGAAGTCCAGGATCTGTTTGTTGGCACGAGTGCACGTATCTCAGCCGAGATACGCAAGCCTGTGAAAAAGACGGAGTTCAAGGCGGAGAAGAAGCCGGTACCAGTATTGACGGCTGAGGAGCGGTCAATTATGGCAGTAGGCGAAGAGGGTGGCACTCATATTGATACCATCATCCGTAAGACAGGACTGCCTGCGGGACGGGTGAATGCGCTACTGGTGAGTTTGCAGATTAAGAGGCTGGTGAAGCTGATGCCCGGTGGCATCGTGATGCGGGCGTCGTGACCGCCTCGATCGAAGAAGTTAGAACGTGTTTTTTAGAAAGGAAGAGAAGTAATGGGAAAGAAGCTTGTCATTGTTGAGTCGCCTGCTAAGGCTAAGACAATTGGAAAAATTTTAGGATCTGCTTATGTTGTTAAGTCGTCAGTTGGACACATCCGAGACTTGCCTGAGCGCACCTTGGGCGTTGATATAGAACATAATTTCACACCTAAATATGTAGTCTCCGCGGATAAGACAAAGACGGTCGCGGAACTTAAAAAGGCTGCAAAGACCGCGGATGCCATATACCTGGCGCCTGACCCTGACCGCGAAGGGGAGGCCATTGCCTGGCATCTGCATGAAACGCTTGTCGGTGATGCGAAAGATACCCCGTTCTATCGCGTACAGTATAATGAAATTACAGCCCGGGCCGTAAAGGCTGCTTTTGACAATCCAGGCACCATCGACATGTGTCGTGTGAACGCTCAGCAGGCGCGTCGTGTACTGGACCGGATTGTAGGGTATAAGGTGAGCCCCATGCTGTGGAGCCGCATCAAGCGCGGACTAAGTGCCGGTCGCGTGCAATCGGTGGCCTTGCGCTTGGTTTCAGAACGCGAACGTGAAATTCAGGCGTTCAATATTGAAGAATATTGGGTGTTGGGTGCCAATGTCTGCCGTCAGACCCCCCCGAAGGATCCTTTTGCGATCAAGCTTGTGAAAGTGGATGGTGAAAAACCGGCGGTTAATTCTGAAGGCGCTGCAAAGGCGTTGCTCTCAGAAGTCGAAGGCAGCCGGATGTGCGTCAAGGATGTCCGGGTGCGCGAGACATCGCGTCGGCCTCTCCCCCCGTTTATCACCTCAACGCTCCAACAGGCCGCCTCCAGTTTCTGCGGATTCTCGCCGAATCGGACCATGAGCCTGGCTCAGAAACTGTATGAAGGTATTGAAATCGCTAATGCCGGCGCCGTGGGTCTCATTACCTATATGCGTACAGACTCCTTCAATATTGCCCGTGATGCACAGGCCGCAGCCAAGGATTTTATTACGTCATCGTATGGTGCTGGCTATTATCCGGAGGCGCCGAACTATTATAAGAGCCGGAGCAATGCGCAAGAGGCACATGAAGCGATTCGTCCTACGGATGTCCTGCGCACGCCGGAAAGTCTTAAAAATGTCTTGGATCCGCAGTCGCTCAAGCTTTACGACTTGATCTGGAAACGCTTTGTCGCCAGCCAGATGGCTGCTGCGAAACTTGAGCAGAAAACGGTTGAAATTCAGCCGGATAAAGAGGGGCTTTCGCATGTCTACACATTCTTCGCCTCTGCCTCTGAAGTATTATTTGATGGGTTCTTGAAGGTGATGGCCATCAATATTCATAAGAAAAAAGAGGAAGATGAAGACGAGGAGGTCGAGGAAGTCGATCACCTTCCGCCTTTGGCCACGGGTGATGTGCTTCAGGTGTTGCAGTGGTTGAGCGACCGAAAAGAGACCAAGCCGCCGTCACGTTTCAGCGAAGCATCCCTCATCCGCGCGCTTGAAGCAAATGGTGTCGGACGCCCTTCGACGTATGCGGCAATCATTGAGACGCTAAATTCCCGTGAGTATACGACGCGCGAAAAACGTCAGCTGACCCCGACGGAACTAGGATTGAAAGTTAACGATCTGCTGGTCGCTAAGCTCGAAGCGCTCTTTAATGTGAATTTTACAGCCGAAATGGAAGAAGAACTGGATCATGTCGAGGAAGGTCGCACAGAATGGACCCACATGATGGAGCAGTTCTATAAGCGATTTACAACGTGGATGGAACTGGCCAAGGAGCCACCGGTCGATATGGCGAAGGTGACCGGCGTCATGGCGTTGGTCAGTCAGATTAAGGAATGGGCCCCGGAAGTTCAGCGTGGTAAGCGCAAATATAGCGATGAACGCTTTGTGGCTTCCATCGTTGAGCAGCTTGAAACAAAAGAGAAGCCCGTGTCTGAAAAACAAGTTGAAGCGCTGGTGAAAATCGGCTTACGTTATCGTTCGCAGATTTCAGATCTGGAAGCCCATCTCGCAAACTTGGGTTATGAGAAGCTGGTCGTCTCGGATAACGCGATGGCGACTACAGAGTCATCCATGACGCGCTTTCAGTTGCTGGATCAAGTCGAGCTCTCAGAGTCACAGGCTGGCTTTGTTGCTTCGCTTCGCAGTCAGGTGGTTAACGGACGCAAGCTCAGCGATAAGCAGGTTGCCGCACTGGAACGCATCATTGTTCAGAATGCGTCTCAATTTGAAAATTTTGATACCGTGCGTGAACAGCTTGGCCTTTCCGCAGAACAGTCCAAGCCGGAACTGGATACGGAAAGTCCCGTCTTGTTGGAGATGTTAGGCCAGGTTGCGACGTGGCAGGAGCCTGTCACACGTGGCAAGATGGTCTTTAATGATAAGGACTTCTATGACAGCCTCGCAGGGCAATATGCTCGTCAGCAGTCGCTGACCTTCCGTCAGCGCGGCGCTATGAAGCGCATGGTCTTCCGCTATAAGGGTCAGATCCCGCAGTTTGATACATACGCGGCACAGTTAGGCTTGAATAAGAAAGCTGCTGACAAGAAGGACGAATAACGGCAAGGAGTTTTATGGGTTTTGATGCAGGCAATGTCAGCTTTCGGCTCTTCTATCTGACGCAACAATATACCTCTTCCATCGTCGAAGAGTTTGCTAGGCGTATTGCGCCACCGATTGAAAAATTGGACCGCGATCCGATCACGGGATGGGTGGGGCCGCGGCATCTCTTCGACCGTGAAATCACGGATGAAAAATGCATTGCGGGCCCCTTTCTGAGCGTGCAACTGATGAAGGCGGAGAAGAAGATCCCCACGTCGTTGTTGCGTGCGTATCAGAAATTGGAAGAGGATGTCGAGATGAAGGCACGTGGCTTTGATACGCTGTCGCGCAAGGCCAAAGCGGAAGTGAAGGCGCGTGTGATCGCGATGCTTCAGCCCAAGATGCCGCCGACGTTGCAAAGTATCCCCACGGTGCTGGATTTTCGCAATGATTTGCTGATTGCCAGTGCAATGTCCGACAAGCAGATCGATGCGTTTGTCCTAACTGCCAAGGACACGCTAGATTCGCTGCCGATTCTGGTGACGCCTGAGACCGCGGCCATGCGCCGCAAGCAAATCAATGCGAAAGACCTTGACCCTGTCATGTTTACTCCAGACGAGACCATCACGCCACCTGTCGAGGGAACGCTCGGCATGGACTTCATGACCTGGCTCTGGTTTGCCTGGGAAAAGGACGGCGGTGTCTATCATCTGCCGGATGGACGCGAATTCGGCATCATGCTGGAAGGGCCGGTCACCTTCTTCCGCGAAGGACAGGGCGCCCACGAAGTGGCGCTGCGCAAGGGCTTGCCCCTGAATAGCCGCGAAGCCGGCACAGCGCTCCTCTGCGGTAAGAAGCTGAAGCGTGCGAAGGTCACGATGGCCCATGCAGGTGCCTCCTATACTGCGACCATGGATGCTGATTTCGCCTTCCGCGGACTCAAGCTGCCCAAGGGCGAGCAACTGGAAGAGATGGGCAAGGTCGAAGAGCGTATGCTCTCCATTGAATTCTTCTGGAGCGCCTGGCTCCATCTGTTTGATACCTTCCTGGATATCCGTATGGATTATAAGCAATGGCAGAAGACCCTCGACAAGATGCGTGACTGGATCGGCGCACTCTCAAATAAATAAATGCTGGCTTGAAACGCTTCGCCTTTCAGCATATACTTCACACCTTAATGTTTTACTAAGGGGGAAGTATGAAGTACACATGGCTGGCAATAGGGTGTTTTTGTTTTGTCAATAGCGTCTCAACGAGTTTTGCTGAGACATCTTTTTATGTTTCAACGTCTGGACGTGCGGATGCTTCGGGTTCATGGCTGCATCCGTTGGCTACGCTGGAGCAGGCGCGCGATGCCATTCGCACAGCAAAAAAAGCAAATACTAATCAGGCCTTCACCGTGATCGTCAAGGACGGCGTCTATCTGCTGTCAGACTCCTTCAAGTTGGCAGAGGAAGACAGCGGCACGGAAGCCTGTCCTGTCATCTACAAGGCCAGCAAGCAGGGCAATGCCAAGCTATATGGCGGCGCTTTGTTGGACAAGAAGAATTTTAAGCCCATTGCGGATGAAAAAATCCTCGCCCGTCTGCAGCCGGAAGCCCGCAAAAATGTTCTGGTCTGTGACGTGTCACAGGAATTGAAGGGCGAGCTGCCACAAATCCCGCTGGCTTATAAGGGGTCTGTCGCGCCGCCGTTCCTCTATGTAGATGGCCTTCCTAAGACGCTGGCCCGCTGGCCGAATAAGGGCGAGTGGGTTACCTTCAGTAAGGTGGTTGATCCAGGTCGCGACAAACAGCCGGGTGCCTTTGAGTTCAAAGATGCACGCATGGCCAAGTGGAACATGGCGGACGGCGTCTGGCTCCATGGCTATTGGACGCATGACTGGTCGGATGAAGTGTTGAAGGTGGCAAATTATGAGGCGGATACAGGGGTTGTCCGCCTCGCAGGTATCCATGGCTATGGTCTGGCAAAGGGCACGTGGGGAAAGAAGGAGCGCCGTTTTTATGCGTTGAATGTGCTGGAAGAACTTGACGCCCCCGGCGAGTGGTATCTGGACCGCAAAGCGAAACTGCTCTATTACTATCCTGAAGCCAATGCGAAGCATGAAGAGATTGTGCTAGCCACGCTCCAGAATCCGCTCATCGTTGCGAAGCGCGTGAAGCATGTGCAGATACAAGGCATGACCTTTGCCTACAACCATGGAGAAGGACTCAGCCTGCAGGATTGCGAATCAATGACCATCGCGGGATGTACGGTGCGCAATGTCGCCCGTACCGCGATCTCGGTCCAAGGTAAGAATAATCGCGTCCAGTCCTGTGACATTTTTGATATTGGCGCGACAGGCATCTCATTGAACGGGGGAGACCGTAAGACGCTCGTGAAGGCTAACAATGTCGCGGAGAATAATCATGTGTATCGCTTCGGCCAGTTTAACCGGACTTATGCAGGCGCATTCGGCGTTCAGGGCTGTGGAAATATCGTGCGCAATAATGTGATGCACGATGCCCCGCATACGGCCATCCTATATGGCGGCAATGAACAGCTGATTGAACTCAATGAGATTTATAACGTGCAGCAGGAGACCGGCGACGTGGGAGCTTTCTATACGGGTCGCGACTGGACGAGTCAGGGCAATGTGATCCGGTATAATTATTTTCATGACTTGGGTGGTGGCGGACAGGGGCAGAATGAACATCTCATGGGCATCTATCTGGATGATTGCGACTCCGGCGATACGCTGCATGGCAATCTCTTCCAGCGCGCCGGACGTGCACTCTTCATTGGTGGCGGACGTGATAACACCGTCACCTGCAATCTGGTCTTGGACAGTCTGATCAGCTTCCATTTTGATTCACGCGGCATGAACTGGAAACAATGGAACCAGGCAGGCGATGGATGGAATCTTGAGGAGAAGGCCGAGAAGATGAATTACAAAAATCCGCCATGGATCACGCGTTATCCGCGCCTTGCTGAAACGATGAACAATGCGCCGCGTGAACCGCTCGGTAATGTCCTCAAGAACAATCTGTTGATCGACTCCAAGAAGCGAGCGCTTGATTTTGACAAGCAGGTGCAGGCCGTCTTCCCGAAGCTCGTCAGCGAGAACAATCGCGTCGTGGATACTGTCGGGACGAACAAGGCCTCGCAGCTCTCCTCTGAACTCAAAGGCTTTGAAGGTGACGTTGCAAAGGCTGGCCAGCCCATAGACTTAGGGTTGCCCAACAGGGACATTCTTCAGTTCAAAAAGAGCGCCGCGATCATGCGCATGATGCCCGCCCTTGCTGAAATCCCGACCGAAAAAATCGGACTCTATGTCGATGCCTTCCGCAAGACTAAACCGACGCGCTAACATTATATTTGCACTACTGACGCAAAAGAAACTTGCGAAGGAGCGCGGCCAGAAATTTTCTCCGCTCGTTGGACAGCATGTAGCCGAACCGGATGAGCTTTCCCTCCCGCGTTTCAATGATAATGCAGGTCTTCTGCTGGCGATCTCCGTCGCTGTCGCGCCACA
>JBAXCC010000003.1:0-48760 GCA_037141675.1 bacterium
ACGAGGCGATCGACCTTGCGAAATATTTCAGCAATGCCGATGCCGGACGTTTCGTCAACGGCATTTTGGACCGGATGCACAAAGACATGGAACAAGAGAAAGCGTAACGCGGCGACCTGTCGCGCCGCTTCACACCTCATGACGCCCTCCGACACAACCTTTATGCGACGGGCTTTGTCTCTTGCACGCAAAGCCATAGGGCACACACGCCCGAACCCGCCCGTGGGCGCAGTCGTCGTGAAGAACAGTCGTGTCATTGGTGAGGGCTTCCATACGTGCGCAGGCAAACCCCATGCCGAAGTTGAGGCTTTGGATGCGTGCTCCCGTTCACCGCAAGGAGCGACGTTGTATGTGACGCTGGAACCCTGCTGTACGCATGGACGCACACCTCCCTGCACAGAACGGATTTTGAAAGAGCGGATTGCACGGGTGGTGGTTGCATGTCATGACGAGAACAGCTGCCACTGCGGACGCGGACTTGATATTTTGAGGAAAAAGGGCGTAGATGTTATTTTTGGCGTTTGCGAGACTGAAGCGAAGGACTTGGTCCGCCCCTTCTTCAAACATGTGAACACCGGTTATCCCTTCCTGACGCTAAAGCTCGCCATGACGCTTGACGGGCGCATTGCAGACAGCCAGGGCGCCTCCAAATGGATTACAGGCGAAACCTCGCGCAAGGCTGTGCAGCAGATGCGCAAATACGCTGATGCCATCATGGTCGGCGCCGGCACAGTCTGCGCGGACAACCCCTCCCTGCTCTATCGCGGCAAGAGCCGTGATAACCTGATGCGCATCGTCGTCGATGCAACAGGCCGGACACCAGCAACAGCCACGGTTCTCACCGATGCCGCAGCAGCTCGCACCATTATGGCCACATTGACCACCACAGCAAAAAAGAAAACCGATGCGTGGCAACAGCAGGGCGCCGTTGTCTGGACCTTCAAACCGGACAAAGACGGACATGTTCCACTAAAGCACCTTCTTCAGCGCCTTGGCAAGGCTGGCTATCTGCACATCCTGTGCGAAGGCGGAGGAACATTGGCAGGCGCATTGCACGATGCGAGGTTGATCGACGAATACTGTCTCTTCTATGCGCCAGCGATCTTAGGCGATTCACACGCGATCAGCGGCTTTTCGGGCAAAGGCGTAAAGATGAAGAACCTGGAGCGACTACAGATTCAATCGGTCAAACGCGTTGGCGATGACATTCTCATCCGCGCGTGCCGGTAACTTCAATGGAATGATGGAATATGGGAAGGGTGGAAGGATGGGACGGGAGGGACGTGCTCCGTCACGACCGCCGCAGGGACCGGCCACGACAGAGCGTGTCCCTCCATTGAGCTGGAAGGAGTATGCTTCGCATCTCGAAGCAGAGGGAAACTATGTTTACAGGACTCGTACAAAAAGTTGGTCTCTTAAAGACCATGATGCGCTCACACGGCGGCTGGACGCTCACTGTTGCGCATGACGCTTGGGATGATTCCCTTGTCCTGGGCGAAAGCATCGCTGTGCAGGGCGCATGCTTGACTGTTACGCAATTCAGCGACGGCTGGTTCACGGCTGATGTCTTGGATGAGACTGTGCAACGCACAGCATTGCGCGCATTACGGGAAGGCTCACGCCTCAACCTCGAACGTGCACTTGCCCTTGGAGAGCGGCTGGGGGGTCATATTGTGAGCGGCCATATCGACGAGACCGGCACGCTGGTCAGCATTGAAGACCGCGGACGCGATGTGGCCTGGCGCATCCAGTGCTCGCATGCGCTTGCACGCCAGACCGTGATGAAGGGCTCCATCGCCATTGACGGCGTCAGCCTGACCGTCAGCGGACTGGGGGATGAACATATTGAAGTCAACCTGATCCCTCATACCCTGCAAGTAACCAGCCTATGCGACCGTCAACCAAGTGACGCACTGAACCTGGAAGGCGACATCCTCGGTAAATATGTTGCTCGCCTATTGGGCCGAGACAACTCTTCAAGCAGCATCACTGAAGAGATGCTCCGCGAAAACGGGTTTCTGTAGACTAGAAAAAAAGAACCATCGGAACGCTGTATTCGTACAGCTCCTCCGATGGTTTTTTCTATTCAGTATCCGCTACTGTTTATTCGTCATCCGCCTTCGGCGTAGCCTTACCGATCGCCAGGGCGGGTTCGCTCTTAATCTTCTGGATGATTTGATCTACGATTTCCGGATGGCTGCGCAGAAACTCTGTCGCTGCGATCGATCCCTGGCCGATTTGCTCCGTGCCAAAGCTCAGCCATGAGCCACGCTTGGTCACGACATTGCGCGCGATCCCCGCATCCAAGACTGAACCTTCCCACGAAATGCCACGGGCGTATAGGATATCGAATTCGGCTTCCGTGAAAGGCGCCGCCATCTTGTTCTTAACGACCTTCACACGCGTGCGGTTACCGATGACCGTACCTGCAGGATCCTTGATTGCCCCGATACGCTGCACGTTCAAACGGACAGATGAATAGAACTTGAGCGCCTTGCCACCGGGCGTTGTTTCAGGATTGCCGAACATCACGCCGATCTTATCACGCATCTGGTTGGTGAAGATACAGAGCGTCTTGGTCTGGGAAATGATACTTGTGAGTTTGCGCATCGCCTGAGACATCAGACGTGCCTGAAGGCCCATGTGAGAATCGCCCATGCTACCATCAATTTCCGCTTGCGGGGTCAATGCTGCAACCGAGTCGACGACCACAACATCCAATGCACCACTCCTAATCAGTTGCTCCGTGATGGTCAGGGCCTCTTCGCCCGAGCTCGGCTGGGAGACCAACAGGTCGTCCAGATTCACCCCGATACGACGCGCATAGTTTGGATCCATCGCATGCTCCGCATCCACAAACGCGGCGAGGCCGCCAGCCTTCTGCGCATTCGCGATCACATGCAGCGCAAGCGTGGTTTTACCCGAAGATTCCTGACCGAAACATTCGACGACACGTCCACGCGGCAAGCCGCCGATGCCCAATGCTAAATTCAATGAATAGGCTCCTGTTGAAATAACAGCTATATCCTTGTTCGCCTCCGCATCGCCCATACGCATAATTGCCGCGTCACCAAATTCTTTTCGAATTTGCGTCAAGACGGCTTCAAGCTGCGTATTTGATGATTTTTTTTCTGCCATACCTACGACTCCTTTTTTTGTATAAATAGTGTGAATATATTATCAAAAGGGATGAGATAAACAAAGGAGTAACTTCTTAAAAACAAACACCGCTGAAGTTAAAATTTGGCCATAAGTAACACGCGTTTTAGCTTGCGTATTTCTTCGTTTACTTGTCGGTCCGCGTTAACACATCATATCCATTACGCGTGACCAGTACGACATCCTCGATGCGAACGCCAAAGCGCCCAGGCAGATAAATGCCAGGCTCAACGGTCATCAGCATACCCGGTTTCAGAAGCGTATGGCATACGTCGGCAAAACGGGGTGTTTCGTGAATCTCCAAGCCAAGCGAATGTCCAAGGCCATGCCCAAAGTGCTTGCCGTATCCGGCCTTCTCAATATGTTTACGCGCAATGGCGTCAATTTCACTGCATGCACGTCCGGGACGAATCGCCCGAATGGCTTTGAGATTAGCCTCCAGAACGACTTTATAGACATCCCGATATTCAGCCGTTGCCTTCCCAAGGCAGAAGCTACGCGTCATGTCCGCGCAGTAATAATCCTTCATGACCCCCATGTCGATCAGGACAGGACCGTTTTCGGAAAGCGGTGTTTCGTCTGGATGATGATGGCACTCTGCGCCATTTTGGCCACTGCACACAATCGTGTCAAAGGCTTCACCCTGTCCGCAAAAGTCAGCGCCACGCCGAATGAGGTTGCGAACCTCCCACTCCGTCATACCTGGTGCAAGTTGTGATCGCGCAGCCGCAAACACGGCATCTGTTGCACGGACGGATGCACGAATGCAACGTTGCTCATTAGGCGACTTGATGCTTCGCAGAGCGTCTATCGCAGTCGAACTATTGAGGAACTCCGCCGACTGAAGTGCCTCTTTCCATTTACCAAAGCGCTCCGCCGGAATTCCGCCTTCATAGCCAATGCGCTTCCACTGTTTCCCCATTTTAGCAAGGGTTGCTGCCTCATCCGCGCCCTTCCACATATTCTTGGTTATTAAAAAAGGCAAGGCCTTTTTTGCAGCGCCCAAATAGCGAAAATCAGTAAAAAAGATTTGATCGTCAGCCAGCAGCAACACACCATTCGAAGCACAAAAGCCAGTAAAATAATAACGGTTAACCTCCGATACGATCAAAATGGCGTCCAGTTTTTCCCGTTTTTGATAAGCCTGTAATTTTCGCAGGCGTCCTATAAATTCAGCTTGGGGAAGCGATTTTGCGGAAACAGATTGATTCATATGACCTCTTAAAATAAAAAAGGCGACCCAAGGCCGCCTTTGGCCGTCCGTTTAAAGACCCATGCTTAGGGCTTCAATTCAACCCCGAGACGGAGGAAACGTTGTGGTGCATTGGTTACAGGCGTTGTATGCACATTGTAAACCCACGACCAAACATCCGTCTCGCCCACAATCCATGGTGAGTGCTCCACAATATTATTGGTCAGCCAACTTCCTGCAGCATCGGCCAGATTGGTTGTGCCTTTCACAAAGAAGTCCAAATCTGTAGCCGTGAGTGAACGACGATAACCTAAATACAGATAGCGTCCGTCAATGAGATTCGTAAGTCCACCAAGGATATAAACTCCTGTGTTCCTGTTTGTCGGATTCAAGCCCATGCCATACTTGATCAAATTGGGGATACCGTCTCCTGACTGGTCAATCGCATCTCCCGAATAGGAGAACGGAAGCGGGAAGTATGTTGCCTTCCACGTATCAAAGGGGGCCATAGTGCCTCTCTGGATTCTCAGGGTAAACTCGCCTGTCGTAACAACATTATTTTCGTCCTGAACAGTCACGCCAAAGGTATAGAGGCCATACTGGGTCGGCGTTCCACTGATAACGCCGGTATTCAGGTTCAACGTCAATCCAGGCGGGAAAATATCTGAGGCCACAACGCGCCACGTATAGTTCGACGGTATTGTTCCTCCGGTCGCTGCAAGGGTTACATTCGGATAGAGCACCAAGTTCGTCCCTTCCGGCAAAACCGGCGACGTTGTAATCACCAGCGGCGGCACATCCTTATACCCGCGCACATCGACATCGTCAATGCAGATACCCCACCCGCCCCGTGTGGAACCTTCAAACTTAAGTCTGTACGTTGCCGAGGGTTCGGGCAACTGGAATGTCTGCTGTGTCCAACTCGAAAATAATATTGCATTGGTGCTTGAAAAATAAGCTGTATCATACGCCGCCAAGAGTTTCCATGTCCCCTCTTCATGCGAACGATAATAAACGGACAACCAGTCTTGGTAGTTATTATATCGCTTCATACATAGCTGGAAGGAGACCGTTGTATTCGTACACCCCGCCAGATCAAAGGGTTTTGTGATCAAGTCGGCAACCTGATAAGCCCCCAGACTACCCCAAAGACAAACATTGTAATTAGTACTAAAAGGGCTCAGCGGGGCGCGGGTTGCGTCTGCCATAGAATAAGTGCTATATGTACCTACCGTCGTCTTCCATGCTACAGCACCGTACGTTGTCACCTGATTCCAACCCGTTGGCAATGTTGTTTCTGTAAAGGACTCAAAATAAGGAACAATGCCTGGAGGCAGAATCTTCAGCGAAAAGATATTTGTTGATGCCCTGTTGTCATATCCCGTCACTGCGACCCGGAAGGTTGTCTGAGTGGCTCCCACCGGAATACCGCTGATTATCCCAGTATCCAAATTCAAGACCAAACCGCGCGGCAACCCATTCGAGACGACAGTCCAGCGATAAGGTGTTATGCTTCCCACAGCTTCAAGGCGCGTCTCATAGCTAAAATTATCAAATCCGGAAGGCAACACGTCACGCGTGAGAATCACTGGGGCGCCACCATCATCCGTAATGGAAACATTATCCACACAAACACCATAGCCGGACCTTGCAAATCCCTCAAATGCGATTTGATAGGTACTCGAAGCCAAAGGTAATGGGATGATACGCTGGGTCCAACTGGCCACGTTGTTGGTATACGTTTCTAACAGGGTCCAAGGCGCTCCAAGGACATTCCGATAATAAACGCGCAATTGATCTTGCCCGCCCCAGAACTGCATGAAATGCCAGAAGACGAGCCTTGAGTTGTTCGGCATCTGAGTCAGATCAAAAACAGGCGAGACAAGCTTCGAACACGTGTAGGCGCCTACACCGGGCGTCCCGAAGAAAAAGGCATATTGATAACCGCTTTGTGCTGCTGAAGGCGGCGATCTGCCATCCTTCCCTCCGGCATAACACGTCCTCCAGTCAACCGTATTGGCCACATATTCGGTGGTCCAGCCTGAGGGTAGCTTGCTCGTATTAGTCGAGAAATTCTCTTGCAACACTGGTACACGCGGATATTCGACCGCAAACCCGAGCGTATTCGTTGCCTTGGCCCCGCTAATAAGGTCAGTGACTTCAACATCAAATGGAATCAGCGCAATAACGGTATTCCACTTTCCAGTAATCACGCCTGTGGGTGTCAGCCTAAACCCCGAGGGCAAAGCCGTTCCATTTACGACAGTGTATTGATAGTTTGTCTGATCATCTATTATGCAACCTTCTGACTGGAGTGTCACCAAAGGAATCGCGAGCGTATAATTGGTCTCGCAGAGGGCGATCGGCAAGGGTGTAGGCGTGATGATCCGAAGGGGGGGCACCGGATCATCGATCTGTATGGCATCCAAACTGATACCATATCCGCCCAGAGCCGAGCCTACAAAGGCAAAATAGAAACCCTTTCCAGCGGCCGACTCCGGCAACGTAAAGCTCTGCTGCTGCCACACGGGATCCGTGGCATTAAAAGTTGCAAGAGGACCTGTCCAATTATCGGACCAGGATGTCTTATAGTAAACGCTCAATGAATCCCTGAGATACGTGATTCTGTTTTCCAAATAATAGGCAAACGAAATACGAGCTCCACGTGCAGTAGGCCCAAATTTGATCATCGGAGAGATCAGTCGGGTGATATGATAAGGAAGAGCTGCTGTGCCATTATCGTTGAAAACGCCTAAGTAAGCATTCTGCTCGCCCTCATAGGGTTGCGAGGGACGCCCGGAGGGTGCCCTGATGCACGTACGCCACAAGAGGTTATTTGAAACACTCTCTTGGTGCCATCCAGTCAAAGGACCTTCCATGGCACCATTAAAACCTTCAAAAAAGGGTGCAGTATAGGCAGGAAGAATGACAATCTCAAATGTGTTAGTTGTTGTAATGGGGGAACGCCCCTTCACAACAATAACAAAGCTGTTTGTCCCAGCCAAGGTCGGCACACCACTCAGAAAACCTGACGGAACTAACGTGAGACCTGCAGGGAGTGCCGCAGCATCTAAAACTGACCATGTATTAGAGGCATAATTATCCGTGGTTGAAAATTGCAGCCAGTAGGGATTCCCCACGCGGCCATCCGGCAACGGACTCTGGTTTGCAATTTCCGGAGCTGGCTTTATCAACGACATGGTCATACTCGCACCAGACACACTAAAACTCCCTGCAAATAAGCTGGAAAGCGAACCGTCCCACCATCTTGCGCTTGGAGCGCTCAGGTCTGAGAACTCGTTCCGATAGACTGCCGACGGATTCCCGTAGTAATAGAGATCCGCTTGCTCACCTCCACCTTGATTTTTATTCAAATGCCATTGGTTATCAGCCTGCATCAGCTGAACTTCATAGTTCTGATGCCCAGTATTATACGCATATAGCTGATTATCCCGATTACCAAGCTCATCACAATGCCAGATCGCAATACCGCTGCCAGGTATATTGGCATCGCGTCCCGACCGCTGTCTGTTTTCAAACAGATAATACTCGGTTGAGACTGTAGGCTTTGTATACTTATAAATCGTGGTGTCGGCTGTTGTCAGCGTCAACACATAATCTGGTACTGTTTCAATATTAACAAGATCGAGCCAGCCTGCATGCATCCGCAAATATCCACATGGCTTAGTGGGATTTCCCCCACCTCCGCCGTAATCCATTATACAGAAATTGCCTGCGCCGCCGGCTGAATCATAATCATAGTCGTAAATATCCGGGAACCCGCACAACATGTGTCCATTCTCATGACAGAAGGTCCCAAGGGTAAGCGAATCGCCGATATCGGTCATCTGATAATTAAATATGTAAACCCCGCCTCCTAGAGATTGCCGACCCACATTATACAGACCCCAGGAGTGTGGCCATAGCCCTTGACTCCAGCCGATATCAGCACCGCCGGCATAAAACACGCTACAGGCCACCGCGTTACCGCTACCATCCACCGTCAGCGCTTGCTGCAACTGCGGCCCGATCTCCGTCGCATAATTCGGTAACGCCCTCAGAACATCAAGCGCATCCTTCACCAACAAATTGGCAGCGACGCCAAAACTCGGGCTAAGCGTATTATAATATGTTTTTGGATGGGGCACACGAAGATATACGGTCACAATGTTTGTGTACGTCAGTCGATTATTTGAAACATCTTGAAAGTATTTTTTGACTGACCCGTTGTTGCCATACCCCGTGAAATTGTCACCATTACAGAAGTCATCAATGGTGTTTTGCGAAACAGTCGCAGGGTCATCGCTGAAGTCGACCAGCAGACAGAGCCCCGCCTTGTTCCCTGTGGTGGGGTTCCCTGGAGGGGAAAGTGCAGGGCCATCCGCAGGAGAAGCCGTGGCAACCGGAGACGGGCTGAGCAATTTAGCTGTACGTTCTTTGCGGGCTTTCCAGCGTGCACTGTTTTGTGTGACCTCATCCCAGCGGTTGAAACGCTCCTGCCGCATCTGTTTTTGAACGGCAACATCTGGCCGAAGATGCTGCTGAAGATTCAATGTCGCGGGTGCATCCCGTCCGGCCACAAGCGGACTGGGGACAAGCCTGCCGTCCGCAGTACGCTGCGCATAAACATAGAAGGATGTCGCCGAGTCAAAGAGGATCGTATACCCGCCCACCTCCATATCCGCAGAGAAGTCATCGCCCTTGCCATGAATCTGAATGACCGTGCCGTCAGGTTGCTTAACCTTCCAAACGCGGTCGAACGGGGCAGCAAACAATTGCACCCCTGCTAAGGCTGCCATTGCAACCGTTAACCAGACCCTTTTGCTATTCCATACAAACTTCATGTTTGATCAAACCTGGATTCAGAAAAATGAGGGTTGGGCGACGGGAATCACTCACGTCGCCCAACCGTTCAATAATTCGGTACGACTTCGATATAGAAGAAGCCGGTCATGCCTGTAACATCAGCATCCGTTACGGTGCTTCTCATCGAGCCATTCTCACTGCTCGTCGTGGACTGGACAGTCCGCCACTCACTCCGGGGCGTTGCAAGCGATTCAGAGTACTTGACATTATAGGTGTAGCTCTTCGGAGCCGCAGAACTCTGCGCACCTGAAGCCATCTGGAACAAAGCCAGGAACGTCGAGGTGGTTGTCTGTGCCGGTGTCAAATCCCAATTTAGTGTTGCGCCTGACGGGACAAAGACCAACTTCTGGATCGTCACAGCATCGCTTGTCGTCGAACTGCTTCCATCAACAGCCAAGTTGAAGATAGCAGCCTGCTGCGCGCTTGAGCCAGACGCCATGGACAGCATCACCCGCATAAAGCCACTGGCATCATTAGTCGTAGTCAGACTTGGATTGATTTCAGTATCACCGCGCGTATACCATCCGTCGTTCGGACCTGTCAATTCCATGAAGTTCGTAGATGCAGGATTCTGCTCGAACTCGTAGACATCTGGGAACCAGTCCTGATCTGTATCGGCATCCTCAATATAGACCGTAGCCAGCGGGCTGAGCGCCGAGAACGAAACCTCAAGAGGGCGAGCATCGTAGAGGGACTTGTTCTCGCCATAGTAGTTCCCATAACCCCATGACTCCCAGACGTCAAGGACGCCATTGGTATTCGAGTCAATAAATGCCCGAACATAATAGGTGTCCGGCGTCAGGCCGCGCATTGGGATCGCGTTCGTAGCGGACAGACTCATATTCGTGATTGACGTAAACTGGTTTGCCGTATACAGATACTGTGCAGCGGGCATGCCCGTGAATCCACGATTTTTAAACGCCTGCAGGACGACACGGTCCGTGAGACCCGTTGCCGCGCCAAAGTACTTGACCATAGCCCTGAGCTGTCCATAGCCAGACGACGAGCCGTTTTCACTTGTCGCGGTGCCAGCAGCAGGCATCGGCTTGTTGACATCCCAGCGGAAGGATTTCCAGGAAGACCATTCTGCCGCAGTATTAACCGTGCTGTATCTCGAATTCAGCAACTGAACGCGCCAATAGTAAACACCATTGTTCACCACATTCTTGTCGCCCATGTAGAACGGTGCTTCCCAGACGTAGTTACCGGTCTGCGTATCCTTCAACGGGGCTTGACGAATGGTTATTGGATAGACCAACGGTCCGGTTGCTGAACCGCGACGCATTTCGAAAGCGAATGCATTATATCCTCCATTCACAGAGGTCACCGACCAGGTGAATGACGGACGCGCCGTATAGACATAAGCCCCCGACGCTGGCAGAACACTTGTAGGAATAGCACGCGCGCCATCAAACTTGTTGGTAAAGGTGGCAACAAGCGTATTGGCGGAATAGGGCTCGAGATCGCCAACATAGACCTTGTATTCGATCGCGCCAACAGCATTGGGCGAAAGAATACCCTTGAAGCCCCAATCCAATCCATATCCTGCATAGACAGGCATAGTCATCAGATCGCCCTCATGGATGTAATCACGTCCGAAGATGGTCTTATCAAAGACCGGCCCCGCCGTGAAGCTACTGGTCTGTACTGTAGCACGAATGATACGGACACGTTGATAACTTCCGCCAGCTGCTTGCTGTCCGCCACCGCCTTGGGCATTTCCAGCTGTTCCGAAGATAACATCCTCAGAACGCAAGCCCGTGGTCAAGGAAAGACGCAGGTTATACGGCGTATAGTCTGTCAACTGAATACTGAGCGGGTTGTTATCCCACCCGATATCCGTCTCAAACGGTGTAGGAATACCTGCCGGCTCACCGGCATCCCAGGCACCATTGCCATCAACATCCATGAAGGCGAAGAAGTAATGCTTACCTTCCTTCAGCGCTCCCGTTGCACCGCGCCCCAGGTAGATATGTTGCGGCCAGCCAGTCGGCAGCTTGGAACTATAGGTCATCTCAAAGTAAGATAAGCTCGCATCAACATAACTGTTGCGCGCCGCTGGGTAGGTCGCCTGATTAAGGATGATGTTTACCGTCTCAAAGTAACTCATGTCAAACACCATTTCGCCTGTGATATAATTGATGGTGCCAATCGGGTCCCAGACATTATTGACCATCATGGAATAGATGACTCCGTCCATGTCAAAACCTGTCAAACTCGTTCCCCCTGTCCAGCTATCGGTCAACCGAATACGGAGCGTATTCGGCACCACCGAACCAGGCGAGAGGTGGGTCCTAATCGTCTTGGCCGCATAGAATCCGAGAGGCTGCGTGTTCGGCTGAACATTGTTCTGCCCAAAGGCGATATTCCATGTGGCATCAACAATTCCATCCATCGCTGGCGTAGAGAAAGCCTGAATAACGACGTTTCCACTTGCCTGGACTCCCTTATAGTTTAGGCGAGTATCCACAATCGGAATTGGGAATTCGTATTCCCTGATCCCGTTGACCATGACCAATTCGCGCTGATCCGGACGGACCGCTGCAATGGCCTGACTGTAACGCGCTTCAGCCCAATTGGACCATCCATCAGCGTCATAGTCAGTCTTCGAATCAAACACATACGCGTTTGCTGCTGTCGGCGAGTACAGCTCTTCCCACCAGTCTTCAATGAAATCATGGTCAGAGAACATTGCACCATAGATCAGCTTGCCACCCGTCGGTTTCAAGAAGTAGTCAGACACCGGCTGAGCAGGATTGGTCTTGAACTTTAGCGGGCTTGAATAACGGAAAGCATACAATTCCGTAATCTGGTATTCCGCATAGTTGGAGAGTCCATCCTTGTCTGGATCGCCCAGCGGACCATTGTCGCCTGTCTTATCCATAATGGTGAGACCATAGAGGCGCTTCCACCAGTCCGGCAAACCAGCGCCACTGCTGTCAGCCTTCTGTACATACAGATCATTGTAGTCGGATGCGTTGGCTGCATTCGGCAACATACCCTTAGCCAAATCACGCTGATAGGCTTCTCCATTGGTCATACCATTTAACTTGTAATAAGCATTTGTACCGTTATAGAGGTCATTCCATCCGCCTGTTGTGCCATGCAATGTTGTCCACCACGACGGCAGACCGTCATCGGTTGTCCCGCTGTTTTCCAGCCAGTTACCTGATGCGCCCTGATCATCCCAGAAGTCGACGCACTGCTTCGCCCATGCATCACCGATCGGCAGCAAATCAACAGTGTCCAGTATGTTGGTTCTGTTATACGTGAAACCATACGGATTGTTGCTATTCGGGAAGCTGTTCTGCGTTGCATTGGTCCCTGCTGCACGGCGTGTCCAGTAGATAGAGTCAGACACGACATTATCATTCAGGAAGGTTGCGGTTGCATTTGCATTCGTGCTTACGAGCGCAGTCACGCGCGGCATGTGAGCCGGTACGTTCTCAATCCAGGGCAGATAGTTGTAATTGTTGTAGACCGTATTTTTCACAAGGCATTGATCCCACCAACCGACTGTTGCGCCAGCTGCAGTACCGCCCGGGCGATTTGCATTGACCGGCACGCTATTGAAGCCGCGCGGCACCTGAGCGACGTACTGATTAGTATGTGCGCTGAACAGATTGTTGAAGGTGTAATAGTTCATCAGGATCGGCGAGAGGAAGTTATTCATGGAGAGCGCATTACGGCTAGCGCCGCTATTGAGCTCTTGCAGAATCATGGTCCGATTCGCGATGATATCCTCACGTGTTAAGCTCTTCCTGAAGTTATCATTTATCTCCTGGTTGCTGCGTGCGCCATCCCATACACGGACTTCATCCATCCAACCACGATAGAACTTCTCGTAGTAACCTGGCGCCCATGATGCATCCCACGTCATGGCTGAGCCAATATCTATCCCAAGAGAAGTCGGCGTGATATTTGCAGCACCCAGAATCAACGTGCCAAGACGATAGACAAAATTATACACCTGTGACTGCGTGGGATAATAACGGTCCGGATCAAGGCCTGTCGCAGGAATCAAGGTGGTTGACATTTCGCCTTGCGAAACGCCATTGACAAAGAGCGTGAACTTCTGAGTACGGCCATCCATACGGGCTGCCAGGTGGACCCACGTGTTGGCGACAATCTTTTCGCCGAAGAGACGGACCGAATCTGTATGTTCGTCATGGCCACCAGCATTGTCAAAGCCGCCAAAGACGCGGCCATCCGCGGCAATGCCGATCAGGAAATTGCGACGTAAACGCAATCCAGCAACCTGGCCGGCATCTGACTGGCCATAGTTGAAGGCACGTTCAATCAAAATCTGATCGTTGCGATTCGTCGCCCATTCCGGACGAACCCACAATTCTACCGTGAAGCTGCGGAACGCCTGTTCCATATCCGCGAAGCTCTGTCCTGCGACAGAATATATATCCGTATACATGTACGGCGTCGTAGCAGCGGAGTTCGCGCCGCTGAACCAAATCGCCTGACGGCGAATCGGATCTTCGCTGTCGCGCGGGTCAGACTTCGCATTCCGATTCGTGACTTGTTCATCCTTATCGGAGATGCCGTCTTTATCCGTATCGTATCCTTCATTCATTTCAAATGGGAAGGTGAAATAGGGCAAGATGGTCGAGGGCCAGAAGTACATGTCCCTATATAAAGGAATTGCTCCACCGCCTGGTTTGTACCCCGTATATCCATAAGGCGCGTAGAATCGTGCTGTAATACTATTAATATTCGACGGGTCGGTCATCCACAACGGAGACGGATCCGTGTTCCTGTTTTCAGGCAGCGGCATATTGATCGCCAGCATTTCCTCCAGGTTCAGAAGACCGTCAGCGTCCGGATCTGCATGCGGCATACCGTTCACCCAGGGATAGCTGACAAAGTTCATTTGGAACGCCAGAGGAGTAACCCAGTAGTTGCTATCATACCAAATGGTTGGCCCAGGACTCAACCAGGCATACGCAACCCGGTCATCTAAGAAGTCTGCCCTTAAACCATTGCCGAGCAACGGATTCAAACCATGATACATTTCATAATAGTCATCCATGCCGTCAAAGTCCGAGTCCGGATTGCTCGGATCTGTCGAGCAATATCCATTCGGACCCGCAGGCTTCATGTACCAGAGTACATCAGCAGGTCCTGGCCATCCAAAATGACACTGGTCCCATGTATTCGTCACTTCTGTGAACAAGCCGGCTATTTCACAGGTGATATCCATAGGGAGTCCGACTTGGCCCATCCCATTGGTTGTACCCACCGCTGTTATATCATAACGATAGCCACGGATGGACTGCGTCATGTATTCCTGGTAACTTGCAAGACCGTCAAGATCCACGTCCTTATATTGATCAGCAACTGTACCGTCCTGGCCATTGCTGATGGTCATGGCGACAGCTATTGCTGGCTGGCCAGGGAGGACAGGCGGCAGGGTCGTTACTCCAGTAGCGGTAGCTGGTGTGCCTGCGAACTGATTTTCCCAAGCATCTGGGAGTGCATCACGGTCGGTATCGATCGAGTTCGGATTCAAACCGCCGCCCGCGATGCAGACGCCACCGTTATCAACAGCATTGCCATAGATGAACGCGCGCTCGGCACCATCACTCACACTGTCACCATCCGTGTCTGGACTCCACGGATTGGTCGGCCAGAATTTATTGACCCAGAACGTGTCCGCATGACCTGCAGGCCGCTGGATGGTGATTACCCCTTTCATTGGATTGCTATTCGTAATGCCGCCATAGTAGAGTGCAGCATTTTGATAAGGCGTAACCGAATCCGTTGCCCAGAATTCACACTGGTACGTGACTGCATCCCCCGTCGGTTTCAAATTGACGTCAATGTCCTCGGCATAGTCATTAGGATCCCAGGGCGAATTAATGAAGTTTCCAAAGGCAGGGCGAGGGACTCCGTGGGGGACAGGCGGCAGCGCCACATACAATTCCCAGCCGTCTGGGACACCGTCTGACAAAGCTGGCGATGCGTCCGTATCGGGTGTGCATGGATGTGTGGTAAAGCGTGACCAAGCTTCCTGCACCAAGAGGCGCGTGCTTGCATTCGCTGCGATTGCAGCATTCACGCGGGCAATCCAACCCAGATTGTTCGTTGCCACCATACCATTAAGCTGGTTTTCATACATGAACTTCATGAGCAGATATTCATCAACCGATGTAAACGGACGTGTATTCGGCGCGTTGCCTGGAACCCAGACACCAAAGCGTTCAGAATTCACATACCCCCATCCAGCCGGAGCTCCGCCGCCCGCTCCATAACCGCCAAAGCGTCCCACCGAGCCAACCCAGGCTGTACGGGGATCAAAGCCCTTTTCATCGCGCACCTGGAAGTGCATAATCAATGCGGTAATCAACTCATTCGTGCTGGAAATGCGATTAGCTGGCGTCAGAACAGCAACAGGAACTGACCGTCCAACCGCCCAAGGCCCTGTGGCATCATCACCATAGCGATAAGCTGTGGTGAGCGTATTGCTGAGGACACCCGTCACATCAATCGTCGCCAGGTAGTGGTTGGTTGAGATTGTGGTCACAACCTGCCCTACCAGTACTGTATTGGTAACGACAACCTGAATATGCTGACGAGACACGGTCGATATGGCGAAGAAGTCGCCATCCGGGTTGTTCTGTGCAGGCAACAATCCATCACGTTCATCGCAGGGATTTAAACCACGAAGGATTTCCCATCCGTCTGCCATAAGGTCGCCATCGGTATCCCAGTTGGTCGGGTCTGTACCGAGTACAAGTTCCTCGATGTCAAGGAGGCCATCATTGTCAAAGTCATCACGCCAACGCGCATTCGTGTAGGCATTGCGACTACGGTTCTGATCAAAGGCGTCTTGAATATCCGGCCAGTCAATGAAATCACCCTGCGCGATATTGAACGGATTATAGCGTGACCCCGTGCGATGATTAATTTTGGATTGATACCAGAACCAATATTCCCAGCCATCGGGATAACCATCCCCGTCGGTATCCAGCATCGTCGGATCAGTCAGTGGGTCGTCGGACGTCCCCAGTAAGCCATCATAACCACGTATTTCCATAAAAGCTGTAAAGGCATTCACGGCAACCGCATTAGCCGCGGTGTTGGGATTCGGTACGGGACGGAAATCCATCACGCCCTGGGCATCGCCAGTCGGATAGACCGGCAGGTAATCTTCGTCAGTATTGTACGCCCTGAGATTTAGTAGCCAGACTGGATCCAATGCAGTAGCCGTAGCCGCTGCGGTGGCTGGGTTGATGAAGTAACGTTGGACCAGACGGTCTGGTATGCCGTCTTGATTAAGGTCGCCATTATTGACGCCTGTTGGATTCTCAACATCCCCGGGGTCATATTCAAGGGTAAAGATGGCGCTGACCTGAACCATCGTGCCGTTGAGGGTCGTATTGCCAGTCCCACCGCCCCCTCCAGTCCCGGCTGTTCCAGTCGGCAAATTGATAATAGTCAGAGCCGGAGCTAGGGGCTTCGTCACATGCGCCGTATTCTGGAAGGCTGCAAGCGGGCCGTCCCATGCGAAGAAGTAACTTTTCCTGCCCTCCGCATAAAGAAGGGGTGTCGGGTCCGGAATCGCGCGCAGTTGAGCTGTCATTGCATCTGCGCCAAAGTAGAAGGTATAGAAATAATTAGGCGCACCACTATACGGATCAGGAATCGTGGCCGCTGCAGGTGCGACTATCGTGCCTGTCCCCAAGAAGGTGTAGCCATTAAAGCCTGCTGTGTTCGGTCCGATCGGCAACGCGATGACCGTCTTGGAGTCCTTGACCGTGACATAGAAGATGATGGAACTGGTGCCGCCATCCTTGTCAGTCGCTTTCACCTTCACTGTCACCTGTGGGGACGCTGTGTTAAAGGTGTGATTAGTTGTCCCCGAAGCGCCCGTTGTGGTAGTTGTTGTGCCATCACCCCAGTCCCAGAAGAGCGTCATGCCCGGCAGATCAGCATCCACATCGAGGACCTGCCAGGTAAAGGCACGAGACTGCCCTACGGTTGCAACCGTGTTTGTGCTCTGGTCACGCGGGTCTTGGATAACTGGCGCCGTGTTTTGAATTAAGACCAGACCGGGTTGTTTATCCTTATAGGTATTAACCGCGACTACATTGCTTGGGTCAATGCGAGGCGTGACCGTGAAGCCGCTCGTTGTACTCAGCCGCGTACCATCCATAACCGTGAAATTAACCGTCTTGTTGGTCTGTGACGAATAGAATGTGACGCTTTGCGTGGCAGGGATGTCCACTGCCCCGTTGAGCCCGCTATCAATGGGCGTCCTATCCAGGTAGACGATCATTGGGTCTGTGATGCCAGCCGAAGCAGGCGTTTGAGACAACGTCACGGTGAGCGTATAGAGTCCCGTGGACGTTTCAGGAATGAGGACCCCAGGACCGGTAACGGTGACGGAGGGTACCGGCAATGCAGGAACAACATTGATCAAGAAGGTAACGGTGCGAGTGCCGCCATCTTTGTCTCTGGCGGTCATGCTCACTTGCTGGATTCCCAAATAGGCAGACGTAAAGATCTTTGTCACCGTGCCGTTTGCACCAATCGAATTCGTCGTTGTGCCATCCGGGAACGTAAACAAGACGCTAATCGGCTGCGCTCCATACATGTCCGCGCCAACGTCAGACGCATTATAGCGGAAAGTAAAGGGCTTATTTATTTCAATAGCGTTGAAGGCCGAAATAGGAGTCGCCGTCATCGGCTGGCTTTGGGGGGTGGTATCAACCCTAGGTGCGACATTCTTGATAATGATAATACCGGGATAGGCCTTTGTATACTGGGCTTGAGCCGCTGCGTTTGTAATAGTCGGCATAATATCGATACCGGATACGGTAGCGGCGGTGCCGTCTAGAAGCGTCATCTCGAAGGATGTCGAGTTGGTGAAGTATTGGCGGATGAGAATATTGGTTGTTGCCAAGGAGAGACACGCGTCCGCGGGTGTCCCATCCGGGTACTGACATCTCAGCTGCACATACGTATCCTGTTGAGCAGGCTCTGAGAGGATAACTCGATAGGTGGCATTCGTATCCCCTTCGTTATAGGTCAAGTCGGCACGATCCACAACCACCGAGACGTTGGGAGGTCTGACCGGCGGATTAATGGTTATCGTATGTTCCGGCAGTGTGTATGAACCGCCATCAGCATCCGTAATCGTCAGATTAACCTTGTACTGCCTTGCCGTGGACCCGATATTTTTATACGTCTTTTTGGTCTGGCCAGATGCCGTATAGTTCGTCTCCGTAATACGCGCTAGACCATCACCAAAATCCCATGAAAAGATGATTCCCTTGGCCAAGTCGGCCGTCACGTCATTCAGATTAAGCCAGTTAAAGGTCAGTTCCGTGTACTCGAACCCAGTAGCTGGAGGAGTCCACTGGACGGTCGGGGCAACATTGGCAACGTTCAGAATGCCGTCAAAAGATACCTTGTATTTGGCCGTGTTCGTTGCGGCCGGAGTGATAATGACAAATGGATCGGCGGAACTCAATGCAGTGCCATCCTTGACGCTAAACTGATACCAACCTGACTCTTCTGCATTTGCGGGAACGGAATATCCACCTGGTTGCGGTCTAATAATGATATTCGTTGCTGTGCTGGGCTGTATGTCAAACTGAACATAGACGGGGCTGGTGTCTGACTCAGAGAGGACAATTTTGAACTCACCTGAATACAGACCATTCGTTTCAGATAACGTCTGTGTCGGCAATCCATTCCGGAACAGCAGACTGATCGTCGGATCGGTAGGAGGGTCAATACGGATTACGTTGCTGATAAAGTTCGTAACGCCTGTTGCGTTTTTATCATAATCCGAACGGCGCTGCACATAAACCGTTGCATTTGTGGCGATCGCATTGGTGGACAGGCCCCTTATCTGAAAGTCGGCAAAGCTCGAACCCAATGGTATGGTCATCTCTAGTGCGTTGCCCGGAATAGCACCTACTGGGCCAGAGCCTACTATTTGGAGGACATTCGTTTGAGGTGTCCAGATCACGACGTTTACATCCGTCAAATTTGTTCCGCCGGTCTGAACACGCCACGTGGTTGCCGGCTGACGTGAGACCAGACTCTGGGGGTTTGAATTAGCATAATTCAGTGTTTTAATACGAATCTGCTGCCACCAAAGATCTGCATCCCCCTGGACAATATTTTTAGAACTATCCGAATCAATACTTGGATAATCATAATAACTGTTTTCAAGTTGCCACGTGACATTATTACTGAAGCTACCGTCCGCATAGGCCTTAAAAAACCAGCATTGGGCTGTGTCAATCACATACAACGGTTGTAGTGGGGGCAGCGGTTTATAGATTAACAGAGGATCTGCCATATCCCCAGGGCGGACAACATACTCAAAGGTGAAATCTGTACGGCTGAGGGAAGTGAACATCCCGTTCACAAATGTCGATCCTACGAGCGTCGCATACGCATCAGAGGAGGTGTCTGAACCGACTTGCATTTTGATCTTCGGCTGCTGATAGATCACATTGAACAGATTCGACACGCCAATCGTTCCATAGAAGCGAACTGTGAATTGCACCTTTGTACCCGGGGTCGTTTTGGTTTGATTCGCAAATGACGACGAATAGAACCCGATAATATCCCCTGTAGACGTTTGGGCAAACGCGCCTGTCGCACACATCATGCCACAGGCAACGAGAGGCAGCACCATTTTCTTAATCATAGTTGTGAACCGTGTTGTTGTATTCATTCTGTTTCTCCAATTTAGATTGCTCAAATAAAACAAAAATCCGTGTATTACTTTTTCTCTGCCGTCTTAGTCTTGGTCTCTGAGGCGCCATCAATAGCCTTTGCTTTTCCTTCAGCAACAGCCTGCTGCGCACGTACCTCTTCCTGCATACGCTGTCTGATTAAATTCTGAGCCTGCTGCATTGTGGCATTCGCGGCTGCCTCCAGTTTCTTGGACTGTTCGGAAAGCGAAGTCCACTCTGAATCAGCCACAAGCGCCTTCGTCAGCGCTTCAGTCGTTGCATCAGCCGGAAGCATACCTCGTACGCGCGTCACGCACTGTGTCATCTTCATTGAGACAGCCAGGCGTGCGTGACCGTCCTGGACTTGCTGTTGGCGATTGGTCATGAGTGAGGAGATATATTTTTTATCATTCGCACGATTCGTATACACCTCATCTTGCTTAATTATTTCTTTGCGCTTGCTGCATCCGGCAAGCACCACAATCGCTAAAATAACGAGCACTGATTGCCCGACAAACCATTTAACTTGGCTTACATTATACATTGTCTGCTTACACGCACACCGCATAAAGCTATCTCTTCCTTAAGTAAAAAGGACACTCCTTCACCCTATTCGGGGCGAAAGACACTACACAAAAGTTTCAATATCATACCATGACCCTAATGCTGTAAACAAGGCAAAAAATGGGTTTTTTTTTGCATTGACTAAAACGATTTAACCTGTGAAAATTCGCACGTATGGCTTCTGAAGAACTCACACCTATGATGCGGCAATATCGGCGAATCAAATCCGAACTTCCGGAGGGCGTTATCCTCCTTTTTCGTCTCGGCGACTTTTATGAGATGTTTTTTGAGGACGCACGTGCCGCTGCCCCTATTCTCGGTGTTGCGTTGACACAACGCGCTGGAACCCCCATGTGCGGTGTCCCCTACCATGCTATTGACGCCTATCTTGCCAAGCTTATCCGCGCAGGGAAAAAAGCGGCCATCTGCGACCAAATGGAAGACCCCGCACAAGCCAAAGGAATCGTCCGCCGGGAGGTCACCCGAGTGATCACGCCCGGCACCGTGACGGAGGACGAAATCCTTGATGCTTCCCGCAATAATTTTTTAGCATCCCTGTATGCCGTTAATACGGACATTGGTCTTGCGCTTCTCGACCTCTCAACCGGCGTATTTATGGCGGAAATCCTGCCTGACATCCCCTCGCTTATGGAGGCCTTGAAGCGCTACGCCCCGAGCGAGTGCCTGGTCGGCCAGACACAACGTTCCGACCCCCGCCTTTCCGAAATCCTTATACCCTCCATTGCGGGCGCCGTAACGGACATTGATGACTGGACACTGGAGTATGATTGCGCTTATGACCGGCTCCTACGCCATTTCAAGGTCCACTCTCTCCAGGGATACGGGTGCGAGAGCGTCCCAGCGCTCGTCTGTCCGGCTGGCGCGCTTATACAGTATGTCTGCGAGCAACTTCACCATAACGCCGGACACATCCGATCCCTCCAGGTCCGCCATTCTGCCCATTTTCTGATGCTGGATGACAACACCTGCGGTAACCTCGATCTCGTCCCTCAACGGGGTAAAGCCAAGGAGCATACGCTTCTGGGTGTCTTGGATAACACCCTGACGCCCATGGGCGCACGCCTGCTCCGCTCCTGGCTCGTCCGTCCGCTACGCCAACAGGCTGAGATCCACGCCCGTTTGGATACGGTTGAGTTTTTTACACGTAACCGTATTGTTTTAAATAGCTTACGTGAAAAATTTGCGAGCGTCCGTGACTTAGAGCGTTTGATATCCAGAATTGACGCCAATCGATGTAATGGCCGTGATGTCAAGGCGTTAGAGGGTTCTCTCCTCCCGATGCCCGAAATCCGAGACTGCATGGTGAAAACCGGAAATGCACTGCTTTCAGAGCTATCAAACCGTATCCACCCCCTTCCGGAACTCGTGGATTTGATCCACGCAGCCATCGATGATTCGCCTGCCATCGGACTCAAGGACGGCGGCATTATTCGGCAGGGCTATAATCGGGAATTGGACGAATTCCGGGCTTTAGCCTCGGAAGGACATGCCTGGCTCGCCAAGTACCAAGCCTCGGAACAAGACCGGACAGGTATTAAGACCCTCAAGGTGCGCCACAACAAGATTTTTGGCTTTTATATCGAAATTTCTAAGGGGCAAGCGGCCTCCGCACCCCCGGAATACGAACGCCGCCAGACGCTCGTCAATGCGGAGCGCTTTATCACCCCAGAACTTAAGACGTACGAGCAGAAGATCTTCGGTGCCCAGGATAAGGCCGTTGCCATGGAATTTGAGCTCTTCTGCGAAATTCGTGAGAAAATAGCCACCCATACCGCAGAAATCCAGGAAACTGCCGATGCGCTGGCGCAACTCGATGTGCTTGCTTCGTTCGCAGACCGGGCGCTCGCGCTTGGATATGTACGGCCTGAAATGACAGTGGAGGACACCTTAATCATTAAGGAAGGACGCCACCCCGTCATTGAACAGCTTCCCGACGCCGAACAGTTCGTCCCGAATGATGCGCTGCTTGATTGTACGCAGAACCAGATCATGCTGATCACCGGGCCCAACATGGCTGGCAAGTCCACCTATATCCGCCAAGTTGCGCTGATCGCGATCATGGCGCACCTGGGCTCCTTTGTCCCCGCCCGCGCTGCGAAGATCAGCCTCCTTGACCGTGTCTTTACACGCGTCGGCGCCGGCGATGACCTCGCACGAGGGCGCAGTACTTTTATGGTGGAGATGCAGGAGACGGCGAACATCCTGAACAACGCGACTGAAAAGAGCCTCATCGTGCTCGATGAAATCGGACGCGGGACCAGTACCTTCGATGGCATCAGCATCGCGTGGGCTGTCGCGGAATATCTGCACAATATTCCCCGCGTCAAGGCCAAGACGCTCTTTGCCACACATTATCATGAACTGACCGATCTGGCCATCACCATGAGCGGCGTCAAGAACTACACCGTCCAGGTACGCGAACATGGAGACAGTGTGGTCTTCCTGCGCCGCATCGCGCCAGGCACAGCTGACAAGAGTTATGGCATTCACGTCGCACGCCTTGCCGGCATGCCAGATGAAGTAATCAATCGCTCAAATGAAATTTTAGCCAACCTCGAAGAGGGCGAACTCGAGGCTGGCCTGCCCAAGCTCGCCAAACCTCCGTCAAAAAAGAAAAACCAATCACCCACAAATCAATTAACCCTCTTTTAGTATGGGCAGGGCCCTGTCCCTGCCCCTTTAGAAAGGAAAACCACAATGCCAGCAGCAATTCTCGACGGCAAGCAACTTGCCGCAACCATGAGAACAGATATCGCAAAGCAAGTAGCGGAACTCAAGGCCAAGAAGGGCATCACGCCCGGCCTTGGAGTGATCCTCATCGGAGTCGACCCCGCATCCACCTCCTACGTAACAGCCAAGGAAAAGGCCTGCGAGGAGGCCGGCATGCACTCAGAGGATGTGCGCGTGCCCGCGACAACCACACAGGAGGAGGCCCTAGCCCTCGTCCAGAAGATGAATGCCGACCCGCGCATTCACGGCATTCTCGTGCAACTTCCGCTTCCGAAACATATCGATGAAGCCGCCGTCATTAACGCCATCGCACCGGAGAAGGATGTGGATGGCTTCACACCGATCAATGTAGGCCGCATGATGATTGGCGAGACCTGCTTCCTGCCCTGCACGCCGCACGGTATCATCCAAATGCTGATCAGCGCAGGCATCGAGACCTCCGGCAAACATGCGGTCGTCATCGGACGCAGCAACATCGTGGGCAAGCCCGTTGCGCATCTCTTAATGCGCAAGGCGAAAGGCGGTAACGCCACTGTGACTGTCTGCCATACCGGCACTAAAGACTTGTCCGCCTTCACCCGGCAAGCGGATATTCTGGTGGTTGCCGCAGGCCGTCCGAACACGGTCACGGGCGATATGATCAAGCCTGGCGCCGTCGTCATCGATGTCGGCGTAAACCGCATTCCAGATGCCACCAAGAAAAACGGCTTCCGTCTTGTCGGCGATGTCGACTTCGATTCCGCCGCACAGGTGGCCTCGCTGATTACACCTGTTCCGGGCGGCGTCGGTCCCATGACCATTACCATGCTGCTTTATAACACCCTCGAATCCGCCTCGCGCATGAAATAATAGTATGAAAACAATCAATACCCCCACCGCCCCCGCAGCCATCGGCCCTTATGCACAGGCCATTGAAGTCAACGGCCTAGTCTTTTGCTCAGGACAACTCCCGATTAACCCGGCGACCGGCACGATCGAAGTTGCCGGACCTGCGGAACAAACCATGCAAGTGCTCCTCAACCTCCGCGCTGTCCTTGATGCAGCGGGCTCAAGCTTGAGTAAAGTCGTGAAGACAACGGTCTTCCTCACCGACATGGGTGAGTTTCCCTTCATGAACAAAGTGTATGAGGAAATGTTTGCAGGTCACAAACCTGCGCGCGCAACCGTTGAAGTGTCTCGCCTCCCCAAGAACGCCCGCGTTGAAATCGAGGCCATCGCTGTTGCCGCCGAGCCGCATTATTGCAGCATATAGCACTAAATGAAACGCTTATTTGACATTGCACTCACGCTTCTCACTGCAGCGCTGTGGTTGCCATTATTGGCGCTGGTGGCCTTCGTAGTGTTTATCGTTATGGGGGCCCCCGTTCTCTTTGTGCAAGATCGTCCTGGCTTGAAAGGAAATATCTTTCGGCTATTCAAATTTCGCACCATGCGTTTGGGCGATGCCCCGGATGCCGAACGTCTGACGCGCACCGGACGTTTCCTGCGCGCCACAAGCCTCGATGAACTGCCGGAACTTATAAATGTGCTGAAGGGTGACATGTCGCTTGTAGGTCCACGCCCCCTGCTTGTACGCTATTTGTCGCGCTACACGACTGAGCAGATGCGCCGCCACGACGTACGTCCCGGTCTGACAGGATGGGCGCAAATCAATGGGCGCAACGCGATTACATGGGAGCAGAAATTCGCTTATGATGTCTGGTACGTTGACCATCGGACGTTGTGGCTTGATCTAAAAATTATGGGGCTCACCGTTTGGTGTGTCTTGACGCATCAAGGCATCAGTGCAGAGGGCGAAGCCACAATGGGTGAATTCAGGGGAGTGAAATGAAAAAAATCATCATCATCGGCGCAAGCGGTTTCGGCAAGGAAATCGCATGGGTTATTGACCGCATGAATCATGCGGGTTGTGAATTGGGCCTGATCGGTTTTTGTGATGATGCCCCTAATAAGCAAAGGGGATCCTTTGCGGGGTTTCCTCTTCTTGGGAGATTGGAGGATGCCGCCGCGCAACTGCCTGGCTCGCGCTTCATCTGCGCCATCGGCAATAATCGCGCACGTCAATCCGTTGTCGCGCGCGCTGAAGCTGCTGGGTTTCTCCCTCACTCCATTATTGATCCCTCTGCTACAATCGCGCCTGACACGACGATTGGCAAAGGTTCGTTCATCGGCATCAGTAGCATTGTCTCGACAGGCGCTGTCATTGGCTGTCATGTCATCGTGAATCACCAAGCCTGCGTTGGTCATGATGTGACCATTGCTGATTTCGCCCAAGTCTGTCCTGGCGCCCGCATCTCCGGTGGCTGTGACATCGGAGAAGGCGCACTCCTCGGAACAAATGCAGCAACGATTCCGCTCATCAAAATGGGGGCGTGGTCCACGCTCGGCGCCGGTACGACCGCCTTGACCAGCATCCCCGACTATACAACCCTTGCCCGCTTGAAATAGCTGCTATTGTTATGCAGATATTCACTGATAACGCTTCAAAACCAAACAAGCTTTTTTATGGACTCCTCTTTGCTTGTTTCTTCCTCCTCTATGCGGTAACGGCTCAACGGGGTGTAAGCTGGCAGGACAGCGGTGAATTTCAGTATCGCGTACTCGTGCATGACTATTCCTGGATATCAGGCATCGCCATCGCCCATCCTGCCTATATTGTCGGTGCAGAACTTTTTTCCTGTCTTTTCCCCGCCTCTTGTCGCTTTTATGCGATCAATCTCTTTAGTGGCCTTGGCATGGCGTTCGCTTTGATGTTTCTCGCACGCCTCCTCACGCTGTTGCGGTTGAAAACTTCTACCGTCATCCTCACTGTGCTGACGCTCGGTTTGTCGCACATGGCGTGGTGGCTCTCCACTATCTCGGAGGTCTATACCTGGTCCCTCGCCTTTCTCATGGCGGAGCTTTTCTGCATGGCGAAGCTCTGCGGAGAGGGATCCGAAGAAAAGATGAAAGAGGAAGGAGAAAGGAGACAGGGTCACGGGGCGACAAGGATCTGGCTCCTTCTGGCGTTACTCAACGGCCTTCATGCCTCTTTTCACAATTTTGCCTTTCTCAACCTGCCAGTCTATGCCATTCTGTTTATTTGCCTCCAGTGGCGCAGAAACCTACTTCAGAGCATCGCCCTCCTGCTACTCACGGCCTGCGCGTGGCTCGTGGGTGCTTGCCTGCTCGTCGCCCTCTTCTACCTCGAATGGTCTGCGACGCAGTCCTTCACTGCAACACTTAAGAGTCTTCTGTTCAGCCACGAGTTTGAAGATGTTGTCACAGGGACGCGGGCAATCAACTGGTCCCTCGCAAAGATGAATCTCGCCTTGGCCAGCATCAGCTTCTTGAGTCCGGCATGGCTCTTTGTCTATTTTGCAGGACGCACCCGTAGCACTTATCCGTATTTCAAGCTTGCGCTTCTCAGCTTGACGATACTCCATTTTTTCTTCTGGATCCGCTATTTTGTACCTGATCAAGCGACGTTTCTCCTGCCGACTCTGGGGCTGCTCGCCATCTGGGTTGGGATTGGACTGGACAGTCTTACACTCAGACGGAAGCAGGTGGTGCTCCTTGGCACCGCCATACTCCTGTTCGCCATTGTAACCCCGTTGTTACTCCACCACATCCTGCTCGTCAAACAAGGCGGTGTCAAACGCATGCGTGAGCTGCCCTTCCGCGAAGAGAGTAGCTATTGGATATTCCCCTGGAAACACAACGAGCGATCTGCCGCTCGCTTTGTCGAGCATGTCTGTGCTATTCTAAAAGCTGGAGATGTTTTAATTGCGGATAATACGGCTGCAGGTCCTGTCATGGTAGCGCAAGCGGCTGGACTTTTAACATCCAATATTCGCATCATTACTTTTTTTACAGGCGAGACCGACGAGGAAATCATCCAACTGATCAGGACAAAAGAGCGCGTTTACATTGTGTCACCTATTGCCGGGTATGCATCAAGTGCCTTGCTAACAGGCCAGTTTACATTTGAAAAAGAGGATGCTCTTTATCGCGTCAGGAGTGCACGTCATGACTAAACGTATTTTTTTATCGCCCCCATGGATGGGCGGGGACGAACGCAAGCTCGTTGAAGCAGCGTTCGATTCGAACTATGTTGCACCTTGCGGTCCTATGGTCGACCAGTTTGAAAAAGATTTCACTGCATTCACCCATCAGCCGAGCGCCTGCGCACTCTCCAGTTGCACAGCAGCACTTGATCTGCTTTGCCGCGAACTGGACGTCCAAAAGGGTGATACCCTCTTCTGTTCTGATCTAACATTTGTCGCGTCAATTGCGCCGGCCGTCCATCGAGGCGCGACACCCGTCTTTATTGACAGTGACGAACACACGTGGAATATGAATCCGGACCTTCTTGCAGAAGCACTGGCGGATGCTGAACGAGACAATCACTTACCCAAAGCGGTTATAGCGGTTGACCTCTACGGGCAATGCTGCGATTACAATCGCATCGAGTCGATCTGCGCCTCTTACGAAGTTCCGCTGATCATTGATTCCGCTGAGGCGCTTGGCGCGATGTATCAGCAACGCCAAGCTGGTGACGCCGGATGGGCTTCTGTCTATTCATTCAACGGAAACAAAATCATCACCACGTCCGGTGGAGGCATGTTAACATCCCGCGATAGTGCCATTGTCGACCGTGCACGCAAACGTTCACAGCAATCGCGTGAGAATCACATCTGGTACGAACATGGCGAACTCGGCTATAATTATCGTATGAGCAATATCGTTGCGGCGATCGGTGTCGGACAACTTCAAGTCTTGCCTGAAATCATTCGGCGCAAACATCAAATTTTCGGTTGGTATCGCGCAAACCTAAAAGACATTTCGGGCTTAGCTTTTATGCCCGAAGCGGCTTACGGCAAAGCCACACGCTGGTTAACGGTCATCACCCTCAACGCTGAACATGCGACACCTGACACGGCATCACCTTCACAGGAGGTTTTTAACGTGATGCAGGCATTGGCAAACGAAAATATTGAGGCCCGCCCGATTTGGAAGCCCATGCATCTGCAACCCGTTTTTCGCTCTGCAAAAATTTACGGTGGCGCGGTCAGCAAGCGCTATTTCAACGCGGGACTATGTCTCCCATCTGGCGCTGGCTTGACTCAATCCGATGTCGACCGTATCTGTAGCATTGTGAAGCAGTCGCTTTTTAATACATCAAGCATTTGACAAGGAATACCGATGAGCACGCAGAAACAAATACTTGATTGGATGCGATTTGCAATGCTCGCCATTATAGCTCTCTTTGCCTATTTTAATTATTCATGGATGATAGGTTACACCATGATGATGTTTAACGAACCCCTGGAGGATATGTCGCATGGATGGGTCATCCCGTTTGTCAGCCTCTTTGCAATCTGGAAGCTGCGGGCTGATTTTTCAAAAGCCATGGCCACCGGGAGACCTTCCTGGCAAGGGTTTTTTTGGTCCGTTCTGTTTCTTGTCATCGCTTGGTTTGGCGCACGGGGTCAACAATCTCGCATTGAGCAACTGTCTCTTATTGGGCTTATTTGGTCTATACCATATGCCCTTTGGGGTCGGAATATAGCGCAACTCTTGTTGTTCCCGGCTGGGTTCCTCCTCTTTACAATCCCTATTTCTTCCTTTCTTGATTTCTTCACTATGCACCTGCGCATATTTTCTTCTGGCATGGCCACTGGCATTCTTAATGGATTCGGCATGGTCATTGAGCGTTCGGGAACAGCACTTTTCTCTCGCGTACCCGGAGGTGAGTTCAATGTGGATGTTGCTGACCCGTGTAGCGGTATTCGTTCGCTCTTCGCCATGATGGCACTTACAGCCGCCTACGCTCATTTCACGTTAAAGACGCGCCTTCAAAAATGGTTTCTTTTTGCATGTTCGTTGCCCATCGCGATGGTTGGCAACATGTTCCGAATCTTTTCCATTTGCATTGTTGCACGTTTTTTCGGACAGGAAATCGCGACTGGCTTCTATCACGACTATTCAGGCTTCGTCATTTTTATCATCGGTGTATTATTGATGTTCGAAACTGGCCGATGGGTCGTTAAAGTTGACACATGGGCCCAAAATGCTTTTCCACGTCTCCGCTCATTCTTTTCCCTTGCTCCTGAAGAGCATGCATCTGAGAAGCAACCGAACCGAATATACTTCATTCAGGCAGGGCTTATCTTTTCGCTGGCACTCTTTGTTTTTATCAGCAACCGAATGGTTGGGGCCCCTCTCTATGATCCAACACGTTATATTGTTGCGGATCTTCCCAAACAGATCAATTCCCTCATCGGCGATCAGCCCTGGTTCTGCCACAACGAACAATGCAATAATCATTCTGAAGAACGAATTCTTATAGAACAAAAATGCCAACAAGGCGACGGATTTACGTGCCCAACCTGTGGTGGTAAAATGAAAAAAGTCTCGATGGGCGAATTGCAAGACCTTCCAACAGATACAGAAATTCTTAAACGTATCTATCGTTCTTCGGATGGCCTCACTTATTCTGTAAGCGTTGTCATTGCTGGACAAAGCCGTGGGAGCATTCATCGGGCGGAACTTTGCCTGCCGGCACAAGGATTCGTAATGCTCAGTGCGAAAAAAGAAAAGCTGAACATCAAGACCGGTCACCCCCGGGAAGCGCGGATCATCCAGGCTCAACGCTCGTCTTCCGATGATCGTTTTTCGCTCGTCTACTGGTTCGTGAGCAGGAATCATGAGTGCGCTTCGCATGCTGAGCGCATTTTACTCGATATCTGGGACCGGTCCATCCATAATCGTATCAATCGTTGGGCCATGATTGCCGTAAATGTATCAACCCCGCTGGATACTCCTGAATCGAGAATATCGTTCGAAGCCTTTGTAGATGATCTTTACCCGAAAATACTTCTCAAATAAATAGGCGAAATATGGAAACAAAAATTTTAGAGTGGCTACGCGCATTGACGTTGTTAGTGCTAATCCTTCTCGGATGCCTCCATTTCAAGAGTGTCTTGTTAAGCGCCATGGCGATTGACTTCACGAAGATATCGGCCACACAACTGATATCATTCGAATGGATCGTTCCCTTTATTTGTTTCTATGCTCTCTTTACCCGAAGAGAGGAAATTTCGCGGGCCGCCTCTCTTCCATCTTGGACCGGGTTTGCGATGACGTGCTTTTTTCTTGTTGCGCTCTCCGCGTCTGCACATACAAACAAGCCACCGCTCCAGCTTCTCTCCATTGCAGGATTGATCATGGCTGTTACCCATGCATTCTGGGGAAAAGAAGCGGCAAAATTATTATGGTTTCCCATGGGATTTTTAGTCTTCGCCGTCCCTGTTTTCTTTTACCTCGATTGTCTCAAAATACTTTCTGAATCCCTTTCCGATATGATCATCCGCTTCGGAACATCCGTTGAACAAACCGGCTTTAAATACTTCCGAGATCTGCTGGGCGTTAAGGGGTTCACCTTAAAGCCGGCAGACCCCGCCAGTGGCATACGTTCTCTCTTTGCCATGTTAGCGATTGCAGTAACTCTTGCACATTTTACAGTTAAGACTCGCCAGCAACGTTTCGCGATTTTCTGTTACGCAGTCCCTATTACTATCGTTGCTAATATGATCCGCTCGTTCATCATCTGCCTCATCGCTCTCAAACTCGACCGGGAATGGGCGGTAACGTTTTATACTCATTATTCTCAATATGTCACGTTCCTCATAGCTTTGATCTTTTTTTTCCAATTGGCGAACTTCATTGTCTACCTCAGCGAAAGATATAAGAAGCCAACATCAAAAGAGTGGTTACAAAGCATTCATGAACAAGAAACACTGGTCGATGTCCCAAAACAAAGTATTGTTAAATCAGCCGCCATTATCTGTTTTATTTTTATATTCGCAATGACCGCTTTCTTCTTTACGAACACCCATAAACTAAGCGCTAAGTGCGACAAAAAGGCAAGCCCTGCAGCATCATCCACTGGTGGCAAATAAGAGAAATCCCCTTCTCTTATTGGACGAATGACGTTTGGCCTGTTGCGTCCAAGGAGGGCGCACAGGGATAGAAGAGCCAGTCCTGCTCCACGGTGCAAATCACTGCCGAGCTGTGTAAAAATCCAACCCAGTTTTCTGCTGTGTACGTGCGGGCTTTTATACCTGCAAGTAACGCCGCAACAAAAATATCGTGCGACACGAGCACGTTGAGTTGCTGGGTTGTCATGCGTTGCATCCAGGCGACCATCTGGGGTGTCGCAACAGCAACATCATGCGAGTATAGCGCAGACCCTGTCCGCAAGTAATCGAGCATGTATTGAATATAGCCGCACCGCATCATCTCGCCGGGCAGCTTCTCCGCTTCATCATAATAAAAATTCTTCAGCCCTAAAATCGGCTCATCCGCCACCTCTGCGTCCGGGCATCCCATGCCCTCTGCAAGACAGGACGCGGTCATCTGACACCGTACCATCGGACTCGACAGGAAACGGACATCATACGGCCCTGCCAGCAATCGGCCTGCCTCTCGGGCCATCTCTTCGCCTCGCGGTGTCAACGCCAGGGAGTGCCCAAAGGTCGTATCACCTGGCGTAATCTTAGGACGCTCCGAGTGCCGTATCAGCAACGATACTTTGCATCCCTCTGCCAAAAATTGTTTTACCCTCTTAAAATCAATCGTCTCTGTAAAAACCTTCATTCTTATTTCCTTACGACTTCGATCCTCAAACTCGCTGACTGCTTGCCATTTACAGCAAAACGGTTCGCAATACGGTATCCCGGAATCCAGACCACCTCGTCGCCGCACACCAAGAGTGGCACAGCATCACGAATGTGCTCAGGTACTTTCGCATCCACAAAAACATCCTGCACCTTTTTCGTCCCCTTCATTCCGTAAGGCTGGATGCGATCCCCAGGCTGGCGACTCCTCGCCATGAGAGGCTTCCCAGCCAGCGCATCCGGATCGATCGTGCACACTGCAGGATAGCCCCCTGCCCCATGCGCGACACTCTCAATCCCTTTTGCAACCTTGCAGATGATGGTCACATCCCCCCATTGCGTCTGCCCCCGAGGATTCACCTTTTGGGCCAGCCTCTGAATGGGCGTTGTGTGGATGATCTGTAACGCACCAGCCCGAAGAATCGCATACACGTCTTCACCAAGCTGCTCCTTGTCGCCCTCTTCCAAGGCGAGTAGCCGCTCAACCGTCTCAAAGCCGCTTGGCAGAGGAGCCTCCGCATGCCAGAGCCACAGCCGCATTACACGCCGCTGCAATGCCACGGGAGAGGCCTTGAGTTGTTTCATATCCAATACGTCAGTGCGCTTTTCGCGCGAGATAATATCCTGCGCCATCTCCTCTAAGAGCGAATCTTCCTCTTGTAAAATCTCTGCGGTCCTACACAAGTTCATCCGCAGCGCGTTACCGAAATTGTGCTCTAAAAAGGGCAAGATCTCAACCCGCATCTTGTTACGTGGAATCGTCACGTCCCTGTTGGTCGTGTCTTCACGCCAGGTGATTTTCTTCTGTTTGAGCCAGCCACGGACGGCCTCGCCCGAGACATGTAACAAGGGACGCATAAAACCGCGCGACCGATCTTTCAAAGGTGCCAAACCCGAGGCCCCCGCCCCGCGCATCAAACGCAGCAAGACAGTCTCCGCCACATCATCCGCCTGATGTCCTGTGGCAATCGCATCGAGTTTGAGCCGCGCGCGGCACTCTGCGAAGAATGCTTGCCGCATCTCCCGCGCAGCCATCTCAACAGAGATTGCCTCGGTTTGATGTGCCGTGACTTCACGGCGTTCCGCCACACATGACGCACCTGTTTTTTTCGCAAGCGCTTTAACCCATTTCGCATCCTGTGCAGACGTGCTGCGCAGCCCGTGATCCAGATGGAGGACGACGAGTTTAATTTTATTCTTTTTACAGATCGGCGCCAGCAGGGTTAACAATGCGACCGAATCCGCGCCGCCTGACACCGCCACACCCAGACGCTTCACACCCTGCAACAGTCCCTTGCGTTCGATCACCGCTTGCACAGTGTCCGCAAGGCCGTCTGCATCATCACAATAGAGGGGTGCTTGATTTCGCATTTTCTGCAACTTGACGTTCACGTATGGGCAAACTTGTTTTCGGAATTACGACAACCAAGCTATCGGATGCCCGCCATTTTATCGGTCTCGCAGATTCCGACGTACTTCATCTATCCGGCCATCAGTCCGGCAACCGCTGCGCCGATCACAGGCGATTCGTCCACCTTGATGAGGTCGTAGGAGATTCCTCGGGGCTTCAGAAGCTTCGCCAGCTCTTGCTGTACGCGATTCTGGAAGTCAGCAGTCAGCGTCTTATAGTAGGTCGAACCATCCACATTCACACAGACCGGACGCTGCGGATCTTTGCCTTCGCCAGTCTTGAGAATCGCGGAAGCCAGATTAATTGCCGTCAGCACAGCAGCCCGCGCATAGACAGGCGTGCACAACTGTTTGACGGTCTCACGGTCAGCAGCAGTAAATGCATCGACCATAAAGGGATTATTCGCCTGCGGCTTGTCACCGCAGAACGCATCCAGATCCATATTTGAAAGCTTGCTCCATGCTTGGATCGTCGCAACGGCCGAGGCTGAGAAGAGGCTCTTCTTCGCCGCCACTTTGAGCACCTCAAAGCCGATACGGCCAAGATAAGCGCCTGATATCATCTTCTCAAAGGCATAATGTCCACAATCATTGGTCTGAGCATCCATAGCCTGATCAAAGGCGGATTGCGTCACGCGGCTAAACCCGCCGGATTCAACATTGATGACCTGCGACTCCGTCTGATTCAAATCGTTACGCTTGGTGATGCGTGCATTGCGTTCAACATACGCCGTATTTGTCCCTGTCCCCAAGATGAACCCTACATACGCACTGTACGCTTTTGCCACCCCCGCGCTCTTGCCCGCAAGCAGCGTCGCAACCGTGTCATTCAAAATGATGGCCTTGCGCGTGAAGCCACGTTTAGCCAATTGGTTCTGCAAACCAGAGCCGATCAGCGTGCCAACGACAGCGGGAACCTCGATCTGCTTTGTCCAGCAAATGAGCTTCGCATCGCACGTCGGCGTGATCTCAGCCGGATAGGAGAAGCAGAAGCCGATCGTCTCGGACGTAGCGATGACCGGCATGAGAAAATCTGCGAAGGCATCGTAAAATGCTTCAGCCGAGAGTTCCCCTGTCGTTCCTGGCATCGGACGCTTTAAGAAGGAACCGATAGCTGCCTTGCCGCTTGCTTCAATCGTGACAACAGCCGAGCGCAAATTCGTCCCGCCTGCATCCAGCACAACAACCGGCGTGTTCGTCTTCACAGACTTATCAATCGTGATGAACGAAGGAATCATCATCAGGCTTGAGCGCTTGCCCGCCAACCCGGCATCCATCTCCTCTATAAAGGTTGCGAGCAATGCCGCACGATCAATACCCTCAACATCCAGGCCGTTCTCTTTCAAAAAAGCACTTGCATCCATGATATTCCCCTTGTCATTAAAATCCAAAGTTGCCTCCCACGCGTGTGCGCCCCGGTTGCACCAAGTCACGGAAGGGCGCTGGTAAATTCTGCTGTTGCCACATGGGCTGGAAGCGGCCTTCTGTGCGCAATTGATTGCGCGTGGGTTCACCGCCTAATTCAACGGCACGACGCCAGGCATCATACCCTTCGGTGCTCTTGCCTTGTAGGATGTTCAGCCACCCCATTTCAACCCAGCCCCTCGGGTCACGGGGTACAAGCGTCACATAACGACGGAAGGCGTTCATCGCCAAGTCCATCCGGCGCACGCTGTTCAGCAGTGTACCCACCTGGAAGAAGCACTCTGCGGGGGCCTTCTCGTTATTGAGCACCATGCCGCTCAACTGGGACAACTCGTTTTGAAGATTTAACCGAGCATAAATCGTCAGCAACTCCATGATGTCGTTGACGTCTGCGCCTGTACCTAATTTCGCTTGAAGTTCCGTACGCCGCTTATCACAGGTCTCAATGTCATTAATCTGATCGAGAAAACCCTTGGCGCTTGTATTGTATTCGTCAATCTTCAGATAGGCGGCAATCAGTTGACGCGCATCCGCATACCGGCGTTGATTCATGCAGAGTTCCGCCAAGCGGAAATTACCCTCGGGGCTTTCCGGGCACAGCTCAACAGACTGACGGAACGCATATTCAGCCTCCGCAATCATCCCTCGGTACAGATAGAGTCCTGCAATCGCCGAACGCATCTTGGAGAAGGATTTTTTTGCGTCGGCATTGCGACGGAATTCTTCACGCGCTGTAAACTCCTTGGTCAGCTTATCCCAGTACGCCTTGTCCTTGGCGACAATATCCTGCCACAGCTTGGGATTCTGCTGCGGCGCCGGCAGCACATCCTTCTCAATTTTCATAATGACGCCTGCAGGACTCAGATAGGGATACATCCATTGGATAACGTAGCTCTCTTCAACGTAGAATGCATGGTTGGTCTTGTTCCAATCAAAGATATACTTAGCTAGAATACCATTGATTTCCATGACCGCCAAGGCACCCGTCACTTGCACGCGGCCATTTTCAATGACAATGTCTCCGCGATTCGGCCTCGCCCCGCTCTGCACTTCTGACACAAACTGCTGGAACGCCCGCGCACTGTCATCTGGCGTCGGGATGCGAATCGGCGCTTTTGGAAAATCATTTTTACGATCCAATGCATTCCAGCCCCACTTGAAGACACTCCGCTGCCACGGGCTGAACTTTTCGAGCGTCTTGGGATCTTCCGGATTGGGACGGCTATAGTCGTAATGATCGCGGATATAGTTCATGTAGGTGCCATCCGCCAAGGCATTCTGCGTAATGATGTAGACATCCGAACGATCAAAATCACGCCCCTTTGATTCCGGCAGGTGCGGACTCTGAAAGCGGTGCTGCGGTTTCACACGGCTTTCACAGAAGATCATGTAGGTCGGCACAAAACGCCCCGGATCTGTCCCTCCGTATAAGACCGCATCCTTCTCCATATCCGGATATCCGCCACCCGGGCAAAACATGCGATAACCGAACTGATAGCCGAAATCATGCGTCGTGAGCGAACAGAGGCTCCAGTTCTTCGCATACGGAATATAAGGCAAGGCAAGCAGCGCTAGACAGGCCACATAGACCAGCGCCTTGGGGATCGTTCGCCAAACCGAGAGCACATACGCGAAGGTCATCGCAATACCATACCCAATCAGCATGGCATAAAAGCCATGAGCCGGCGCAAAGAACTTAATCGTGATTTCCTGTTCCTGACGATCGAGCTTAGGATTGATAATCATGATCAGCCCGAGACTGGACGCAAGGAAGGCCGCCCATACGAAAATTCCCCAGGAGCGTCCCGGCCATTCCAAGTAGAGCCAAAAGATAATCAACAAACAGAAGAGCGTTGAGAGTCCGACACCCCAAATCATGAGCTGGGGCGAGAAGGCGAACGGCAGTTTCAACACCGCCGTACGTAAGACGGAAATCGCGATCATGGAAGCCGGTATCGCCGCCAGCCACACCAGCAAAATCCAGACGTAACTTTTGGCCTCACGCGTGAGCCGCTTGACCATCCACCAGGTCGAGACCCCCAGCGTCACCAGGCCGAAGAGACAGAGCGGCAGCGAATACTGCCTCAGCAAGCCCCGAATAAAGACCCATATCTGGATATGGATAATGGACCCACACGGATCCGCCATTTGAAGCTTCTCATATTGGCCACGCGTAATCGCATGGAGGAAACCTTCTTTCGTTGAGGCAAAACCCCAGTTCATGGGCGGATTGGTCGATGCGGCGATCGGCATATACATATACAACGCACAACCGCACAGAAAGAGTCCTGTATAAATGAACGCATAGCGCGGACTGACCCAGCCCGCCTTGAATCCGGCACCCAGTAAGATCGCGCCCGCCACAGCTAACGCAATGATTCGAAATGCCATCGAGCTATCGGCACGCAACCAGGCAAAGAGCGAAAACACCGCGGCCAAACTGAACAGCACGGCAACTGTCAAATCCCAGAAGGTCGTCAGAGATGTCATCATCAACTGAAAGGGCTGCACTTTGACTTTTGCTGCAAGCAGTTCAGCGCGCTGCTGGAAAAACTTATCCAAGCCCAATGCCAATGTGCCCGCCACCAGCGCCAAGGCCATCACCGCTACGGTCTGATGATTCGTCATACTCAGCCCGAACGTCAGCAAGGAGGCATAAAGAAATCCCTTTCGCCGAGGCTGGACCATCCACGCAAAGAAAAAGCAGGCGATCAGAATAAACGAGAAGGCGTTCAACACGCGCATTTCCGACACGCTTGCCCAGAGCCAAACACCGCGATTGAAGCCGAACAACAAGGAGGTGCTCGTACCCACGGCCAAGGCAATCCAGTGCAGCAACCGGTCATCGACCTTCTTAGACCACGGAAGCGTATGCAGCAAGACGCGCGTACTGCGCGTCATCATCAGCGTCATCACGCCCACCGTCAGACCGCCGGTAACGACAGACATCATTCCGATGCGCCAGGCAGGATTTCCAAAGGGAATGATGAAATGACTCCAGATATAGCCCAGGAAGGCCCACAGCGGATATCCGGGCGGATGCGGGACACCGAAGGTAAACGCCCCCGTCACCAGTTCACCGGAGTCTTGCAACGTCACCTCAGGCGCCATGTTACGGATAAAAATAAATGTCGAGAAGAGAAAGGACAATACCGAGGCAATCCAGTCTTCCTTCTTGAAGAAGTGCCTCGCCGAATCTTTCTCTGAATCTTCCTGACTCTCCACCGCATTCTTAAGTTGTTCACTCATCGTTCATTCATCCTTCGATCTTAACCTATGCCTTGTTGCAATACGGTAGCGAGGTTTCGCCTCAACCGCCGCTGACGGCTCGACGAGCCATTTCTACCATCGCCCTTACTTCACGGTCGCCCCAGCATTCGCACCTGCATCCGGAGAGACAACAAATAATGCTCCATCCGGATTACCCGCCGCCAAGATCATGCCTTCGGACATGCCAAACTTCATCTTGCGGGCCGCAAGGTTCGCAACCATCACCACCTGACGACCTATGAGCGTCGCAGGGTCATACGCTTTGCGGATGCCCGCAAACACCTGCCGTGGCTTTTCCTCGCCAATGTCCAACATCACCTTCAACAGCTTGTCCGCGCCTTCAACATATTCCGCGCTCACCACCGTCGCTACGCGTAAATCGGTCTTGGCAAAGGTGTCGTAGTCGATGGTTTCTTTGATTGGTTCGATAGAAGCGGGGGAGCGAGCGGTCGCCCCAGCAGATGCCGGTTGCGCCACAGGCGCAGCCGCCTTGCTCGCCTCGATCATCTTTTCCACAACCCCCACATCGACGCGCGTCGCCAGATATTCGTATGGGTTGATGGCCACGTTTTCAATCGCCTTCTCTAAATCTGACCACTGATAGGCTTGCTCTCCAAAAAGTTTAGCCACGCGTTCGGAATAAACCGGCAATACAGGTTGCAAATAAATCGCCAGCACCCGGAAGATGTTGAGTACAGAGGTCATCACTTGCCGCGCTGCCGCCAAATCGGTTTTCACGAGCGCCCAAGGAGCCTTCGCATCAAAGTACTGGTTAGCCGCATCCGCGATGTCACGGATTTCAACCATAACCTTTCCAAAATCGCGGGCTTCGTAATAGGCGGCCACTGCTTCGGAGCGGCCACAGGCAACCTGCCACAAGGCGCGGCCTTCTGTGTCCATCACGCCGGTCTGGCCACCCAAGCTCTTGTGCAGCATCTGCGCGCCGCGTGAGGCTAAGTTAGTGATCTTACCGACCAGGTCGGAGTTCACGCGGTTCACAAAGTCGCCCAGATTCATGTCCAAGTCGTCTGTAGTACCATTCAACTTGCAAGCATAGTAGAAACGCAGGTCTTGCGGGTTCAGATAATCCAGATACGTACGCGCCTTGACAAAGGTGCCTTTGGACTTGCTCATCTTCTCGCCATTGACTGTCAGGAAGCCGTGCACAAACACGTGGTTCGGGGTCTTGATGCCCGCCACCTTCAACATGGTCGGCCAGAAGAGACAGTGGAAACGGACGATGTCCTTACCAATGAAGTGATACAACTCCGCGTCCGGGTTGTTCCACCAGGCGTCGATGTCCTGCCCGTGGTCAGCACACCATTTCTGAAGCGAAGCCAAGTAACCAATCGGCGCATCCACCCACACATAGAAAAACTTGCCAGGATGGCCCGGGATTTCAAAACCAAAGTAGGGTGCGTCGCGCGAAATACACCAGCCGCGCAATGGCTCGTTAAACCATTCCAATAGCTTGTGCGCCACGTCCGGAGCCGTATGCTTCGGAATCCATTCCTTTAGAAAATCACGGAAAGGCTCGAGTTCAAAGAAGAGATGTTCGCTGTTGCGCATGACTGGCGTAGAGCCACACGTCACACAGGTCGCATGTTTAAGTTCTTCCGCAGGATAAGTCTGACCACACACGTCACAGGCATCCCCATACTGGTTCTCCGCGCCGCACTTCGGGCAGGTGCCCTTGACAAACCGGTCTGGCAAAAACATGGCATCGTGCTCGCAATAAAGCTGCGGGAGCATTTGAACCGTGATTGCGCCACTCTTCTGCATCGCAGCAAAAATGCGGTTGCTGAATGTCCGGTTCTCTTCTGAATTTGTCGAATAGTAGTTATCGAAACGAATCTGAAAGTCCGCGAAATCCTTGCTGTGTTGCATATGGCTGCGGCCGATCAGCGTCTCAGGGGAGATTCCTTCGGCGCGTGCCCGCAACATGATAGGCGTACCGTGCGTATCGTCCGCACAAATATAGAGGCAGTCATGGTTGCGCATCTTCTGGAAGCGCACCCAAAAATCAGTTTGCAGGTACTCCACCAGATGGCCAATATGAATATCGCCGTTCGCATAAGGCAAGGCCGCTGTCACAACTATTTTTCGCTTTGTGTTCACAATGAAAAAATCCTCTTTGAGAAAGTGTTATAGTATATAAAAAATGACCAAAAAACTCAATTCGATAATGTTTTTAAAACAAATCGCCTTTCCATGGCCTCGTTTAGCTTGTCCCTCAAGCGGTTTTTAGTTATATTATTTTTCTTTTTAAACAAGCGAGGGCAAGATGAAATACGACAAAAACCATGCTTTAATTCAAAGTGAAATCCCCGGACTTCCCCCACCCCGCCGCGGCAAAGTGCGCGACCTTTATGATCTGGGGGACAGCCTGCTACTCGTGGCCACGGACCGCATCAGCGCCTTTGACGTGATTATGCCCAATGGCATTCCGGACAAAGGACGCATCCTGAATACCCTGAGCATGTTCTGGTTTGACCTTCTGAAGTGGATGCCGAACCACATCATCACCGCGAATGTGGACCAATATCCGGCAGCCTTGCAGTGCGCAAAAGAGGACCTGCGCGGACGTTCCATGCTCGTCAAGAAGGTCTCGATCGTCCCCTTCGAGTGTATTGTCCGCGGCTACCTCACAGGCTCCGGCTACAAGGAATATCAGAAGAGCGGCACCGTCAACGAGCAGAAACTGCGTGCAGGCTACCAGAATGGCTCCAAGCTCGATGTCGCGCTCTTCACGCCCAGCACCAAGGCTGAACAGGGGGAACATGACCTGCCGATCTCGCTCATTGACATGGCTGCCCAGATTGGCGAGCAACAGACGAAGGAACTCGCGGACATCTCCCTCCGCTGCTACTCCAATGCGGCAGACTATGCCGCGCAACACGGGATCATCATCGCGGATACCAAGTTTGAATTCGGCGTGGACACCCAAGGCAAGTTCATCCTCGCGGATGAAGTGCTGACCCCCGATTCCAGCCGCTTCTGGCCGCAGGAAAGCTACGCCGTCGGCAGCAATCCACCCAGCCTGGATAAACAGTTCGTGCGCGACTGGCTCGATAGCGTGAAATTCAATCACCAGCCTCCAGCCCCTGTCCTTCCGGATGACGTCGTCACCAAGACACGCGAGAAATATGTCGCGGCATTCGAGACGTTAACCAAACAGAAATTCATCTAATCGTTTCAGAGGTATCCGCTCTCCTGCGGGTGCCTCTTTTTTTTGGAGAATACCATGAAATACCTCATCCCCCTCCTCCTCGCAACAGCTTCGCTCCAGGCCGCAACGCTCAAAAGCCCGGATGGCAAAATCAGCGCTGAACTCAAAAAGGATGCTGCCGGCCAGCTCGTGTACTCGCTGTGCGCCGACGGCACGCCGTTATTGGATGAATCCCCGCTGAATATCTCGCTGGACAACAAGCAGCTCGGACAGTCCGTCACATCCATTCAGCAAGGTGAGGTGCGCAAAATTGATGAGACCTATTCCCTCATCGGCAACCACCCCACGATCCGCTCATGTGCCTCCGAGACCACCTTTGAAATCGAAGCACAGGGCATCAAATACGGACTTGTCGTACGTGTCGGCAATGATGGCGTCGCCTTCCGTTATCTGCTGCCAGAATCCGCCACCCTGGTTACGGGCGAGAAGACCTCCTGGTGCTTCCCGAAATCCATCAAGAAAATCGTCTGGCAGGGCATGAGTTCGTGCTATGAAAACTATACCTTCTACACCAGCTTCTCCGAAATTCCAGAGGAGAAAACATTCCTCGGACCACTGACTGTTGAAGTCGGCGACTATTTCCTCTGCATCTCCGAAGCTGACTGCCAGGCCTTTCCTGACATGGCCTTTCGTCGGAAGGGTAACCAGCTTTATACCGATCACCCGTCTTCCAAAACATGGCGCGTAAAGGCTGACTTCAGCAAGGAGCCTCGGGTCAAGCTGAACGGCACCTACCTCGGACGCATCGCCTCTCCTTGGCGTTATATCGTTGTTGCAAAAGAGCTGAATGACCTCCTCAACAGTGACATGCTGACGAACCTCTGTCCTCCCCCGATGGAGGACTTCTCATGGGTCAAACCCGGACGCGCCATGTGGCAGTGGTGGAGCGTCGGCGAGCCTATGTATCCGGATCAGAAGAACTGGTATGACGCCACCGCCAAGTTGAAATGGGAATATTACATGATCGACGACGGCTGGCGCGTCTGGAAAGAGGGAAGCCGGGGGCAGTGGGAACTGTTGAAGGAGTGCGTCGACTACGGAAACTCCATCGGTGTCAAAACGCTCGCCTGGGTGAACTCCAAAGAGATGCGTGACGCACCATCACGTCGGTCCTATCTTGAGAAGATCAAAGCCTGCGGCGTGGTCGGCATCAAGATCGACTTTATCCCGGATGCCACGCAGGACATCATGATCTGGTATCTCGGAGCCATCCAGGATTGTGCTGACCTGAAGCTACTCGTCAATTTCCATGGCGCGGTCAAGCCTACAGGCTTACGCCGCACGTTACCAAACGATATTACCCGCGAGGGAGTCCGCGGCAATGAATGGCAGATGACGCGATACAAACGCATCATGCCTGCGGAGCAATACACGGTCATGCCCTTTTCACGCTTTCTGGCAGGCCCTGCGGACATCACCAGCACCATGCTCGACCCTGTCCAGCTTGAGACAGGCAAATTCACATGGCCCAATCAAATGGCCCAACTGGTTGTCTTCCTCTCGCCTGTCACCCACTTCTGTGACCAATACAAGTTCTATGTGAATCACCCGGCAAAGGATTTGTTTGAAGAGGTCCCCGTGGAATGGGATGAAACGCGCGTTCTGAAAAATACAAAGATCGGCGAAGTGGTTGTCTATGCACGACGCAAGGGAAACGTCTGGTGGCTCGGCGCCATTAACAACAGCTATTTACGAGAGATCGACCTCGCCTTTGACTTCCTGAAGAAACCCGGAAAGGCCGTGATGATTTATGACGACCCCAAGGTCAATGCGGCGATCAAGCGTGTTGAAGAGACACTTCAGCCTGGCGATGTCCGTAAAATCCTGTTGCGACCCTCTGGCGGATTCTTCGCTAAGATTAGTGAGTAGGCGAAGCGCCGTTGATGACCAGTCCGATCGGGGTGCATTGCTTGAAGATCATACGCCCCAGGTTATGGTCTTCATTGCTGTCTGCAACTTTTGACCCTTCTACCCGTGAAATTAAGCCCACCACATTACCGCAGGCGTCCATCACCGGACCGCCACTGGCGCCTCGTCCAAATTCAGCAGTAATCTCCAGCCACTCCGTCACACCCAAAATATGCCTTTCCTTCGCTGTTCCCTGTACAGAGTGCGTTTTGCCCTTCCCGTACCGCGCCACATTCCCCTTCCCAAAGGAAAAAAAATGTTCATTCGGATGACTCACCAGAAAGACTTCAGAGCCCACTGACACATTGCCCTTCAAGGGAAGCGGGTTAAGTTTAAGTTCCGGGATGCGGATCAGAGCCCAGTCCTCAACCTGATTAGCCGCGAGTACTTCTGTTACACCCGCGACCTTGCCATCCGCTGTAATAGCGACCATGCCGAGCGCGTTGGTGTCACTAGAGACCACATGATGGTTCGTCAGAAAAACACCCTCTTCTGAAACCGCAAAGCCCGCAGCTGTGCTCAAATGCAGGTTTTTACACTTCCCACACAAATAGACAGAGCCTATGATCACAACACTTGGCCGGGCATACTCATACTGTTCACTCTCAGAAAGGACATGGGAATTGGGCGTCGTAAACGTCACCTTTGTCGTCTTGCGACTCAACTGACCTCGCAAAGTCTCGCCAGGCGTCAGCGTCTTGGCATTGAGCCTCATTTTTGCTTCCGCCAAGAGTTGATCCTTCATCCACTGATCATCAATGGCGCCTTTGAGAATCCCCGCTTTCGCTCCTCGCGAAGGCGTCTCGTCTCCAAACGTCGTACACCCCTGAATCAACAGTACAACCACAATACCCATCAATCCCAATACGCTATTTCGAATGTGCATATACTTGCTCTCTTTCTCAGCCATTCAAACTGAATAGTCGGAATAGTAGCAGGTGCTTCGCTTATTGACAAGCGCACACCTTGCATGGGGAAACGTCGTTACCCAAATAATTTCAAGACTTGCGACTCGGAACGTGGGACGTGCGGTAGCCTACGACCTACTACCTACCCTCCTACGACCTGCTACTGACTGCCACTTCACTCTTCGCAGACCACGCGGAAACCGACGTCGAAGACGGGTTGCCAGGTCCAATAGGCCACGCAGGAACGCTCTGAGAGCTGTTTCGCCATGGAGGCGAAGGAACCGCCCATCGCAATCGCGCGACCTTCTTTATCCGCGTCAGAGGTCCATTCCCACACATTGCCGAAGACATCATAGAGTCCCGTTTGGCTAGCTGGATAGGTGCAGACAGGCGCGGTCGCACGCACGTTATCATTGACGTTCGTATCCCCAGGACGCCAGTTCATGACTGCGCCGCTTGGCAAGCCCCAAGGTTTGATCGTCTTCTCCAGATGGAAGGTCAGGTCGGCAAAGTTCCCTTGTCCGCGGCCCGCAGCCTTTGCAAAGGCCATACGCTCCGCAACCGTCGGCAACCGATATTTCTTGCCGGTCTTCTTGCTAAGCCATTCGCAATAGGCCTTTGCTTTCGCCTGCGGTACACGCACAACCGGCTGGTCAGGTTCATTCACGGGGAATCCGCGCTCCAACACAGAGAACTGAAGGAACCCGCCCACTTCGATGCCACTGTCATGCTGCGGATCAAACTCGGCGAACTCTTTATTGGTGACCTCGTTGGTCGCAATAATGACCTTGGCAGATAGCGGCGCACGCGTCAGCGTCATGATCATATTGGGACGTGTACTCTCAACTGGCTTGCCATCCAGCTTGGGCTTGGGCGGATTGGCGCGGAACTCATAATCTTCAGGGTCTTCATCGATGTAGGCATAACGCTTCAGAAGTTCACGACGACGCTCCGCGACCTGCTTCGTACGCGCTTCACCGCTGATTTCCGTCCACGTGCCATGCGCAGGTGTATTGAGATCGATCCATGTATTGATACGGTCCCACGACTCCATATCCAGCTTAACGCTCTTATGGCCCGCTTCCAGCATACGCACAAGGTCCGTGGTCGAGGCATGAAACTCGTAGGGCTTTAACAGATGCATGTCGCTTTCCATGGTGTGGTTACGCACATATTTCTTAAGCGCAAGATAGGCCGGCGGGAAATGGGCGGCACGATAGCCTCCACTGGACGCCATATAGGTCGCGTCTGGCCGCATCTTGAAGTTGGGCACAGACTTGTCTTCTCCGTCGTGACATCCAACGCAATACTTGTCGAGCACAGGCTGGACTTCGCGATTGAAGGAGAACCCACGCGAAGGCCCATACCATGGACGGATTTTTTCGATCGGCTTGTTGTGTGCATCGATGCGATTGGCCGGCGTGGAACTGTTCATAGGCTCATGGCAGCCCACGCAGGTCTGGACTTCACCCGGCATGGACATCACCCAACTACGCATGAGCTGGACAGCGCGCCCTTTCTCGTCGAGTGGCTGAATCATGATCGGGATATTCGGTGGCACTTCAAAGAATGCGGAACCGTCTTCGGAGACCGGCACGGTACCGATGATACGACGTACATCCCACGGACCGTCTTCGCCCACACGGTCCACTTGTCCGCCCATGCCGCGATACGAATACGCATACGTGCCAATGCGCAGGGACTTGATGGTTCCGCGCGGCACACCCGCCAACCCAGGTCCGGAGTAGATATCGAGTAGATTGATATAGCCTGGCTTGGCCTTGGCAATCTGCGAAGGCAACACCGGCGGACGCTTGGTCGGCTTGATCAGCACAGGCTCAAGAAACGCATACTGGTCATCTTGAGCAATCAGCGTCATATTGTCGAACATGTCCACCAAGTAAAGACCCCAGGGTGTCTTGGCATCTGGCTTCATCGGCGCGATAAAATAATTTCCACCCAAGGGCAACGGGTGAAGAAACTTCGGCCACGAAGCGTCCACCAGATGATCCAAAATTTTTGCCTCCACCTTTTGTCCGCGCCCCGGGATACGCTGAACCACGCCATCCGTCTCAAAACGCCCCTTGGATGGATCGAACACCACCAGTTCGCCCATGCGCGCAACACCATGATGTCCTGTCACAATCGCAGCAAATTTGCCAGCCCCATCCGGAATCGGTTTTGCATAAAACATCGCGTTCGGCCAATAGGAGTTACTGCCATAATATTCGCGCTGGGCCGTGCCATCCGGATTCATAGTAAACAGGATGCGCGCCACAAAATGCGGAAGATCGCTGTATTCCCACCTCAGATACATCACACGTCCATCCGACAGCATCGTCGGATTCCAGTTATGCTCCTGATCGTATGTCAGGCGGCGAATGCCCTCTTTATCCTGGCGATACATATGATAAATGTGCGAACCCCCGCGAACACACGGAACCCCGATCATGGTGGCTGTTGACAAGAAGAGCGTCGCATCGTCTGCAAGCCAGCAACCCGCGAGGTTGTCCACATCATCATCCGGGATCTGCTGCATCTCCGTGAATTGTTCGGGCGTATCCAGATTGACTTCAAAGACACGCATCTTCCCCTTTTCGTTCTGCGAGGAAAACATCAACCTCTTGGCATCCCAGTGCAAGGCAAGCTCACCCAGGTAATCAGTTGGCTTGCGTGGCTTAATCACGGTCCGCGTGGTCGGCACGCCAGCCAGGTTATCCATCATAATCACTTCGTTTGTCAAATTCTTGCCACTTCCGCGCACATTGTCCCAGTTCGTCGGAAGTGCCAAATTTCTGACACTTCGCTTCACCAATAACAGCTTGGCATCCTTCAGCATCGGCAAACTTAAGAGCGCCGTGCGAATATCGGCGATTAACTTATCTGCGTCAGCCTCAACCGTGCTGTCTTCCGTGTTCGCAAGCCGCTCCTGCAACTTATCGATCTGCGGTTGAAGGGCTTCTGCCTTGAGTGAAGTCGCGCCAGGCCATTGGCTCTCCATGTCTTTCAAAGCCAGGGAAACCGATTCCGCTCGAATCATGCCTAACTTATTCTTCAACGCAAGGCGTGTCGCAGGAACACTTTTCTGCGCGCGGATGCTCCATTTTGTCATCAGTGAGGCTTCGATCTCTTTGCGCACGCTTTCATTCAATGCGCGATCATAGGCCAGCACTTCAGCGATGACGCCCGTATAGTACCGGTTATGCGTATAATTGCCGAAGGCTGTTGCAGCGGATGTTGCCGAAGCCCCGACTGCCGTTAATAGATAAGGTTGGTTCGGAACGACATCGGCATCTCCGGCAACGACCTGGCCATTCAAGGCCAGGAGGCCACCCTTTGTAAAATCATTCGCATTCCCTGGATTCCGCCATACAGCCCCGTCTTCCCCCATGCGCAGTCCCAAGTCCTGTCCATAAACACCCCATATCCCCGCGATCGGAGACTGTTTTTCGCCGTGCTGGGTAACGATGAAAAGTGTTTGAACTTTAGTCGCGGCGTTAGCGACCAGATGCGAAGGGGCTCCTGTACCAAAGGAGACGCCTGAATGATTTTCAAAGGCCTTTGCAATCAAGGCTGGTTGCTCGTTAGCCCCTTTCTGCTCAAAGGCAACGGCTTTGCCATCTACGTCCTTCCATGCGGTTACCCGACTTCCCGTGCAGACCACACTGTCTGCTTTTGTAACATCCAGATGAAAAACCAATCCGTCCGTTGGAAACGTCCCGGCCAAAATCGTCAGCGGCAGCAATGCCACAAGTAGACCCCTGTTCATAGTGGTATTATTCATAAACTCCGTCATCCCCCTCTTATTAAGAATTATTTAAATCATACTGCATCACTGCACAAAAAGGCAATGCCACTTTTGCACAGTGATTAAAACTGGTATTTTTATTGGATGATAGGCAACTGTGTTTTTCGGGATGCCGAGGAGATCCCCCCGAGATTTTCAACATGATTATAGCCCATCTTCTCCATGGTCTGCCGAGCCATCGAGGCACGCCCACCCGAGTGGCAATAGAGATAAATCTGCACCGACTTATCGGGTGCCACCACGTGGATCCGTTCGCGAATGGTGTCATAGGGGATGAGCACGGCGCCCGACAAATGCCCGACCTCATATTCTTCAAGCGTACGCACATCGAACAGCAAATACTTTTCCGGCATCGTCACGGCTCCTGTGCGACAGCCAGTCATAAAAAGCGAACCCATGATACAGATCGCCCATTTTTTCAAACCCATAAGTCTCCTCTCATATATCAAGAAGTTTTTTACTATAGCATGCTCCAGCACAGACTACAAAAAAAATATTTCCGTGCTTCTCAATTTGAATGGAAACGGATATAGTGTATCTACTTAAAGAAACGAAATTGGTTTGAGTATTAAACGTTCCAGATTAAAATCGAAATGAAAAAAGGAATCATGAATACACCCCTCGTCTGCATCACGTGCACAGCCCTCCTGTCCTGTTCGACAACACTCCTTGCACAGACAAACACTACGGAGTCCGTCCCGGCCACCACGCAAGCCGCCACAGGTGGTCTCAGGTGGGATGCCGGCGCAGATATACGTCTCCAGGAGGAGATGTATGAAAACATCCCAGGTGTGCTAGGAGGGGACTTTCACAACTATTTCCGTTTGCGCACTCGCGCGTGGGGACAGGTTGAGAACGATGACTTCCGTCTCTATCTCCGTTTCGCGAACGAGTTTTTCCA
>JBAXCC010000004.1:0-36235 GCA_037141675.1 bacterium
GGTGTTGCAGGGGGTATCGCACTGTACGAGATCATACGTCAACAGCAAGCGAAGGGGACAAAAAAATGAAAACAGTATTCCGGTTTCTGATCGTGATGTGTATGGCATTGGCTGTCTATGCGCAGGGACTGATTATCTGTAAGTCGTGTGGACGGGAAGCGAAGCCAGGCGAAACGAACTGTTCGCGTTGCGCCGCCGAATTGCCTAAGCCAAAGAAGGAGAAACCCGCAGGAGAAGACCTGCCAGCCATTGATGTTACAGATGAAGTCTCCAAGTTGGCTGTTTCTGCGGTTCAGGAGAATTTTCGTCTGGCGCGTAAGGCCGAAACGAACGAGAGCCCTGCGATTGCCTTCTGGTATTTCAAGAACGCGATGGCGCTGACAAGACTTGTCCCTAGCGAGCGTTTGCCCAAAGCGGTGAGCGCCTCCTTGCTGCATGGCTGCGAGCGCACGATGGAAGAGGTCAAATCAGGCGTCATACGGTGTAAGGTCTGTCAAGGGAAAGGCAAGCTGGCTAGGTCTAAAAGCACGGTTCGTATCGGGGGCGTGAACAAGACGAAGACCGAGTCTACGAATAAGTTGATCGAGCCCATCTGCCCGATGTGTAACGGCCGTGGAAATTTTACAGGCATGGCGGATGTGCCTCAGATCAAAACAGATTTGTTGCGCGGTCGTACCGAATACGAACAGCGCGCCACACTTACGGGTGCCACTCGGCTTGGGCGGGTCTTTGCCCCGGCAGACCTTGAAAAATATCTGACAGCGAAGCAACGTGCGCTTGTGATGACTGGATTCTTTCCTCCTTGCGAATCCTGTCAGGGAATTGGTGCGATGGCCTGCACGACCTGCAAAGGGGAACGCTGGGTGAAATGTCCTCTTTCCGGTTGTAAAAACGGGCGCATCGATGTCCAAAAGACGGATACGAATACGCGTAAAGAGGTTCGCATGAACGATACGCCAGAGGATAAGACGATCTGTCCGCGGTGTTATGGTGTTGGCGAGATTCGGTGTCAGAAGTGTGATGCCCGTGGCAGCGTGGCCTGCCAGACATGTTCTGGCAGTGGACAGGCTGTACGTTGTACCCGCTGCTTAGGGCTAGGCGTGCAGGAGTGTACGCGTTGCAAAGGCGAAGGAAAACTTAAAGGCTCCCCCTGCAAGGACTGCAAGGGCGAGGGATCCCAGTTGTGTACAAACTGCCGTGGTGAAGGAGCTCGAACACGATGAGTGAAGTTGTTCAACCATCCGTTAATCTGCCGAACTTTCAAATTCTTGGCTTGCTGGGCAAAGGAGGCATGGCTGCTGTCTGGAAAGCGCGCCAAATTTCACTCGATCGCATGGTCGCAGTCAAAATTTTAGCAGCGTCATTTGTTGGGACAGAAGATGAATTGAAGCAATTTCGTCAGGAAGCCCGCACGGCTGCTCAGCTCAAGCATCCGAATATTGTGCAAGTTTACGATGCGAACTTTTCAAATGGATCCTGTTACTTTGTCATGGAACTGGTCGAAGGGTATACCATGGGTGATTGGCTTCGTCGCAAGAAAATCATGCCGGTTGAAGATGCCTTGATTATTGCGGAGAGCGTAGCTGTGGCGTTGGATTATGCGTGGAGCTTTCACGCAATGGTGCATTGCGATATTAAGCCTGACAATATCATGGCAGACGAGGATGGCACCGTGAAAGTGACCGATCTCGGACTCTGTAAGACGTTTTCAAGGATGAAGGAAACAACCCGTATCAGTGATGATATCTGGGGTACGCCCGCCTATATGTCGCCGGAGCAGATTTATGGCACGACCCGTCTGGATTGTCGTTCGGATATTTATTCGTTGGGTGCCACACTGTATCATCTGATAACAGGGCGTAGCTTGTTTATTGGCCTTGATGATGAAAATATGATGCGTGCGCATGTCGGACAAAACCAGGGGCCTGATCCGCGTATTTTTGTTCCGCACATCAAGATGTCCGTTGTGACGTTGCTGGAGCGCATGTTGGCGAAGAATCCGGAAAACCGTTATCAGGACTGGAAGGAAGTCTTGAGCGATCTCCACTCGATCCATAATAATCATCCTATCGATTGGATCGCCCTTCCGGAATTTGGAAGCTCTATGCAAAAGGGCTAGTGCTCTCGACGGGGTTCGATTTTAATCGAAAAACCGTCTTTCATTTTTGAGGAGGGCCAGGAGCAGATCGTAAGGCCCTCGGGAGTTTCTACGTTCGCGTTATGTGCGTTGCGTGTTATGAGTAATGCGCTTCCATTACGCTTGTTCAGGATGGAGGCGACCAGAATGGCCTTTTCAAGGCCGTCTCCGTGCTTAAAGTTCCAGACTTCGTCGGGTTGAGCAAGACGTGTAGCACCGTCATAAATCGATTCATCCGACCATGTGGAGACTTGAGCGATCAGCTCCTGCTCATTCATTGAAGCTGAGTTTGAGAGACAGACAGGATTGCGTTCCAATGCGGCCAACATGAAAGGTTCGATCTGCGTGCGCGAAAGATCGCGCCAGGCATAGAAGGCCATGTCGGCAGTCATGTTATGCAGGCGAAGCGACTCAACACGGGCAACGACCTCCTCGCGTGTCATGCTGGTGGTCAGGGGGATACTGGGTTCACGTGTGTCAAATGTCGCTGTTGAAGCATCGGGGAGCCGGGGCTCTGTGTCGCAGAAGTGAATTAATTGCTGGACGATCTCCTCGGCGCTCATGCAGGCATTGCCAATAGCTTTTTTCAAGGCTTCAATATCTGCCGGGTTCTCAAGGTTCAAATCCTGTGTGTGCACAAAGTCTTCAATGTCGTTGAGCACCACCTTACATGGTAAATGTCCGGCAGAGAAGGTTTCGAGCGGAATCGTCTCCATCAGGCGCACACGTGTGCCATCGGTCACTTTGTAGGTACTGTCCTGCTCAAAACGAAAGGCCTGTTCGAGCAGTAAATAGCGATTGACGCCATTGATGGGCCAGCGAACGACAAAACAGTCACGGACCTTGGGGTTTTGCCGCAGGAAATTCCCAAGGATTTCAGGGGTCAGCGGTGTTTTCAGATACGCTCGCAATTGCGTGGAAAAGCGGTCGTAAGCATCCCGCTGTATGGTTGCGTGCGGATAGAGCGTGTGAATAAAGCCTGTGTGATGCGCCACAATGGTCACGCGTTCATGTTCAAGGGCGCGTCGCGCCTGGCCAGAAATTTGCGTCCCATTGAACCACATGGCCTTGGTCACAAGGCGGCGGTTGTTAATGAGGATGCCCTCTGCTTCGTCAATAAAGTTCTGCGAGTGCAACGGTGTGGCCATCAGGAAAATCTTTTCGAGCGGGATGCCGGCGACAACGAATAAAGAAGCAGCATAGAGCGCCGCGAGTGACACGCATTCCCCTGCGCCGGTTAAGAAGCCTTCGCGATATTTAAAGGCGTCCATGGCTTCGATGGTTTCCGTCTTCCAGTATGGAATGATGTCTGAGGTATACTTGTCGAGTCCGAAGTGCGTACGGATATCGATATCGAAGTAATAAGCATCCCCGGTGTATCCGAAAAGCGCATTGGACTGAGAAATGACTTCCGGTGAAAGAAAGCTTACAAAGCGGGCGAGTTCGCGAGCTTGGTTCGTGAGTCCCCACGTCTCTAGGTCGAGGTTGAAGACGTAGTGGTCCATGATGTACTGCTTCAGGCGCTGAAGCCTGCGGTAAGGCTTCATCTTGCGGATGCCATGAAACCAAGGGTCTTCCCGCCATTGCCACAGGCGGGGGGACATGATATTCGCCAGCACGAGGCTATACATCAACTCCGGAAAGACGAACACTTCCATGTCCGACAGTGTTACGGCGGAAGAGCACCGCTCTAGATGCTTCTTGTCCATGACTGGACTTATCCCCTCACAGGAACAAGCTTTGACGTGCAAGGCGCTGCGCAATATGAACAGCCCTGCTGGCAACCATTCGGCTTTGTGACGTCCTCGCCCGTGAAACAGTACGTGCACAGCTGATCCTTGGGAACCTGGATGGCTTGGACCAGATCGTCGAGGCGTTGATAGGCGAGTGACGACAGTCCCAGCCGTTTCTCAATACGGCCGACCATTTCGCGGTATTGAGGTCCGTCTTGATTGCGATACGCGGAGATGTCGACATTATCGCCTTCGATTTCCCGGATCGTCCGGCGCGTCGCCAGGTCCATTTCACTCCTGGAGCGCGAGAAGTTCAGGAATTTGCATTGATAGAGCAGGGGTGGGCAGGCGATGCGCATGTGGATTTCCTTGGCACCTTCATCATATAGCCGCTTGACCTGATCTCGGAGTTGTGTACCGCGGACAATCGAGTCATCACAGAAAATTAAGCGTTTGCCTTTAATCAGCTCTGGGACGGGAATCAGTTTCATGAGCGCGATCAGTTCGCGCTGCTTCTGGTCTGGCGGCATGAAGCTACGCGGCCACGTAGGCGTATACTTGACAAAGGGGCGAGCATAGTGGATGCCTGCCTCAGCAGCATAACCCAGCGCATGTCCCACGCCTGAATCGGGTACGCCACCTACGGAATCAGCATCAACCGGATTAGCCCGGGCCAGGGCAGCACCGCAATTATAGCGGGAGACTTCGACGTTCTTGCCTTCATACGAAGAGGCTGGATATCCGAAATAGACCCAGAGGAAGGCGCAGATGGCCTTTTCTTTTCCAGGCTTGATCAGCGTGGTTACACCATCAGGTTCACAACGAACCATTTCGCCAGGCCCAATGTCCCGCCGGACAGTATATCCGAGGTTCGGGAAGCTGCTCGACTCCATGGCGACAGCGATGGCATCTTCCTTTTCGCCGATGATGATCGGTGTGCGTCCGTAACGGTCGCGAACGGCATAAAGTGTTCCGGTGACGGTCAGGATCAGCATGGAGCATGATCCCCTGATTTTCAACTGAGCATACTGCACGCCATGTTCAAAGGTCTCCTGGGTGTTGATCAGCATCGCAACCAGTTCAGTTGGGTTAACACCGCTTTGACTCATCTCCGAGAAATGAGCGGAGTGGGAGGCGAACATTTCTTGCACGAGTTCATTGAGATTCGTTATAACACCAACGGTGACGATCGCATAGACACCCAGGTGGGAAGCAATCAACAAAGGCTGATCTTCGTTGTCACTGATGACGCCAACGCCTGCATTTCCTTCAAACCGCTTGAAATCGTTTTCGAACTTGGTCCGGAACTGTGAGTTTGAGATGTCATGAATCGCACGCTGAAATCCCTTGGATGAGAGGACCGCCATTCCGCCACGCATGGTGCCCAGGTGAGAGTGATAATCAGTTCCGAAAAATAAATCAGCCACACAATCTTGCTTAGAGACAACGCCAAAAAATCCGCCCATAGCTCCTCATTTCTGCTTAACAGTTTTGTAAAGTTATTAGCATACGAAGAAACATCTCTGTCGGCAACCTTAAAATTTAGGTTTTTTTTGCTTCTACTGGAATGTTCGAATATGGAAATGGTGGAATAGTGGGGAGCCTGGATATCGGCTATGGGATGGCCATGCGCCATCGTGCCTTGGACAAGCAGGCGCTTGTCCCCATTCTACAAAAAAAAGTCCTTTCAAAACCTGTCCGGCTCTGAAAGGACTCTCGCAATACATGTCACCTTTTTAGAGACTGAGCGTCGTTTCGACGACCTTCCCGAGGATCACGCCTTTCGGCTTACGAATCCAGACGATAACCTTGTATGTTCCTGATTGGGCCACTTCACCGAAGAGCCCGCCTCCGCCTCCTCAGGAAGCGCAAAGCTTAATGAGGTTTTCGGAAGACTGTTTAATCACCTTGCCGCTTTCATCCATAATGGCAAAATTGCATTTGCCATCTGTTATGCGCACGGCCATCTTCTTCCCGTTGACTTCTTTCGTCTTGATCAGGTCCACGGTCAGTTGATAAGGCACTTTTTTAGTGCGTGCAAACTTGCTTCGCTGTTCGGGTGCCAATTTGGGGATGCCAAGTCGGACGCCAAGAGACATGGATTCCTTGCTGTTTTCCGACTCTTTGTATTCCGATACGAACGTCTGGATCTCTTCCTCCGTAGGAATAGCCCCGCCTGCGCTCCCGGATGTTACCAACGTGCGAAGTTTTGACGCAGGAGCGTTTGTTTGCGCCTTGGTTGACTGCTGGGCCAGAACAGCCCCTGCCGTCACCACAAGAGCAAGCATGCTCATGAGTGAATTGAACTTCATGTTTTCCGTTCTTCCTTTCAATAAGGATATGCTGTATCCGTTCCCCTTATTACGAGCGACCATTGTGTCGTTCGGAACAATGAGTACTATATCATGGTTTACATGGACATGTCCACGCAGTTTTGTTTTGTTTTTTATCAATGCTGAACAGGTTCGTAGCAAGGACGAATGGCGGGTTGGTATTCAAGGCTGACGGCGTCTATCTTATCCTAAAGGTATTTGCCTCTATGATTCAGTTCCAGTACGTGCAGAAGGTAAAAAACACAAGAGCCTTTAAAGCGGTTTGCTTTAAAGGCTCTCTGGAAATACAGTTCGATTTAATCTGTTAGGGGGTGGTTAGTTTGAGTTCCATAACCTTCCCGAGTGTGATGCCGTTAGGCTTCTTGATCCAGACTATCGCTTTGTATTTTCCTGATTTAGCCACCTCACCGAGGTAGCCGCCAGAGCCCCCTCAAGATGAGCATAGTTTAATCAAGTCGTCAGACATGCCCTTCACCACTTTACCTTCTTCATCAAGAATGGCAAAGGATGCGGTGCCTTTGTCGACCCGCCCGACAAACTTCTTCTGTCCGTCAACGACCTGAAGTTTGTACAGGTCGATGGTCAGTTGGAAGGGAGCTGTCTTGGCATCTATGTATTTCTTCTGTTTCTCCGGTGTCAGCCTCGGAGCAAAGAATCGTGCATAGAGCGTCTCTGTTGTCGTACTCTCTGCAGATTCTTTGTATTCCATAGCAAAAGCCTTGATCTCTTCTTCCGAAGGAACCTTGATTTCGCTATTGGCTGATGCGGTTGAAACCGGTGCAGATGTGTCCGCCTTAACCTTTGCCTGCCGGGCAGCCATAACGCTCCCAGCCATCAACAAAGATATAACAGCGACACGTGTATACGTGATGTACTGCATGCCGTTTTTCCTCCATGTATTAGGGGGCCTACCCCGTACAGCACCATACCGTACTTTTAATACTGTTGAGATAATAGCATGGCTTCTCTGGCCTGTCTATGATGTTTTTCTGTTGTCGGGTGGTTTTGATATCAACAAGGACTCCTGGGCCGAACCCATCCTCAAAGTGCTGATTCCTTAATGCCTCAGCGATGTTCGCTTAGAGGCGTAGGAACGAGATAAGACGGAGGGGGAACCCATGGAGCCTGCGTCGCCAATGACAAGAACACGCTTGTTGTCTATCCGGTGATGAAGCTCCGAATCATCCGTGCAATAACCTTCGACAACAATCTCTTTCCGCAGCATGTCGCCTTCTGCTGAATGAATCGCTCTGGTCAAGGCCATGTCGATGGTAGCTTCTTTGCCGTGCGTCACAAGACGCCGGAATAGAGAATGCGGTCATTTTCCGCCAGCTTAAATTTGTCAGGATCGATGAGGCGTTTTTTTGCGCGGCGTTCAGAAAGCACTTTATGTGGATCAGCGCCCAGCGCGGTCAGTGCATCTTCCTGGGTGCGCGGCTGCGGATTTTCAACGCTGCCGTTGAGCGCGGCTTCTGCGCAGAATGGGAAAATGAGCGCGCCTGTCGGACAGAGGCGAGAGCACGCTGGACATCCCGTCTTACAATTCAAGGGTGATGAGACGCGGATGCGTCCGTTTAATGGGCTCTTACGGTTGCTCGTATAAACGGAAAAAAGGCAATAATCCTCGCAGGTTCCACACCCTGTGCAGCGCGAGCGGTCAATCACAGGGAACCAGGGTACGCCGTATTCATCCTTCAGCGCTTGCTCGCTATAGGGCAAGGCCTTCCAGGTAATGCGGTTTGAATAGGCGTCAACACCTGCGAAGGAGAGCAGGGCTTGCGCTGCACGCGGACGTGAGGCGCCAGCCATGTAATCCTCATGATCGATAAATAGGGATGAGAGCAGGGGGTCTTTGGAAACCGCTCTCTCCGCAAGGTTATCGATGACGCGTATGTCCTTCTCCTGGATACCAGCGTCATGTGCCAGCTTCGCAGAACTTTCCTGCGCAAGCTGGTCGCGGGATCCGAGGATAAAGAGGTAGGCTTTCATGCAAGGGTTAACGAATCTTGATAAGGATTATAAAGAGTAGAGGGATCAAGAAAGCTTGCAAGAGCGCAAAGCGCATGAGCACTTGCGCATTGCTCCAGCTCATATTTTTACGGCAGTGATCGTGCAATGGAAAACGGATGCTATGCAAGGCCTTAACCAGCACATGTTGCTGTATCGCTTCATCAGGATGCAGGGTATGCGTGGGACGCACATCAAATCCGATGCGGCGCAACGAGCGAAGCAACACGAGTTTAAAGAGTCCGGTTCCGCCATTGACGAGCACGACCGGGGAGACCACAAAGATCAGGAAGGGATTGCCCGCGACCAAAACGGCTACGCCTACCAGCATGCCGAGCAGACGTGACCCGGCATCGCCCATCAGCACGCGACTGGGTTCCGCATTGAACCACAAGTAGCCAGCCAAGGCTCCGGCATGAATCGCAACAAGAATAGCCCAGCGCGCGCCTGCGGCATTGTGCGGAATCAGCAAATAGTCTGCAACGGGATAATACCCTACAACCCCGTAGAGCAAGGCGACTAGCGCAAAAAGGGAGAACAAGGTTAATGTTCCTGCTAAACCATCCACCCCATCCGAGCAGTTCGTGGCGTTCATGGTAAACCAGAGTAGCATGGCAGCGCCTGGCACGTAGAGCCACAAGGGGATGTCAATGGCGTTCTTGACGAAGGGGAGCCAGAGGTGTGCGCCTTGTGCCGCATAGATGCACATAGCGGCGACTACGGCAACAAGCATATCAAGCATGCCTTTTTTTAGTTCACCCCATGGAACCTGACTTCGGTCGTCAAAATAACCGAAGGCCATGCAGAGATAGAGGCAGACTAATACACCTAGTTCAGGCAGGCGCAATGGGGCAAATAGCAAGGTCACTGGCAGAAGGACCAGTGAAATCGGCATTCCCGCTCCTGTCGGTTTGCCGATGGATTTCAACCCGCCATCCGAAGCCAGAATTTTACCTTTGTCTGTCGGAAGGAGTTTCCACAGTTTGGGCAGTAAGAGCCATGTCAGTATTCCGGCGGTCATCGTTCCGACCGCCAGCAACATCAAGTGAGAGGACATGAGACGGAAAGGTCCCCATACTTTTAACAGGTAAGGCGCAATCCAGTAGAGCATAAGATAAGATGATCCCTTTTTTTATTCTCCCTATTTCGACCACGGTGTGGTCGAAATAAGCACTATGCCAAAGCGGCGACCATCGCGGCAATATGTGTCGGGGTTGTTCCGCAACAGCCGCCAATGATACGTGCGCCGGCTTCCAGGAAGGCGGGGACAAATTTAGCCATCTCCTCGGGAGTAGCTGGGAAAATAGTCTTGCCGTCATTCTGAAGGACGGGCATGCCTGCGTTCGGCATAGCGATGAGTGGCACGTTGACAGCCGAATGAATTCGCTTAATGACATTCAACAGATGTTCAGGACCCAGTCCGCAGTTGGCGCCGACAATATGTGCGCCTGCCGCAACCGCCGCAGTGGCGAACTGTTCGGGCGTGACGCCCATCATGGAGGCATAACCGCCGCCGGGTTGGGGATCAAACGTAAAACTGGCAAGGCAGGTCAGGGATGTGTTTTCACGTACGGCACGAATAGCGACGCACGCCTCTTCGAGTCCTGTCATGGTCTCGACGATGGCCGCATCTGCGCCACCGGAGGCAAAAGCCAACGCTTGCGCCTTAAACGCTTCGTACATTGATTCCTCGGTCTCATCGCCGTAGGGTTCCATGAACGCGCCTGTCGGGCCCATGCTGGCCATGACGTATTGGGTGTCACCCGCGACTTCGCGTGCGAGTGCGACACCTGCGCGGTTGAGTTCGGTGACCGATTCGACAAGACCATAATGCGCCAACTTGTATCGGGTGCCGCCGAAGGTGTTGGTCTCGACAATGTTACTGCCGGCTTTGCGATAGGCCTGATAGACATCCTTGACTAATTCAGGATGTGTCACGTTCCATTGTTCCGGGCACGCGCCAGGTTGTAATCCGCGTTGATGCAGTTGCGTTCCCATGCCGCCATCACAGATTAGCGGCGTTTCAAGGATACGCTCTTCAAGTCTTTTCATAATAGGGTCTCCTGTCGTATGGATTCAAAGTTATATGGCTTTTACGTGTGCCGTAGCTAAACGGAGGTTCAGTAGCAAAGCGCGGAACTCATCGCGCTTATCCGGTGGAAGTATCTCATTGCATTCGCGCATGAGGTGTCCGGGCTGGACCATGAGCATCAGATTATCCACCTCGTCAACGGTCAAGCCGGTCACTTGTCCGATGGACACGCCAAAGCGCAAGGCGGACAGCAATTCGATAGCTTCGCCAGAGGGCATCATCAGGACATGCTGCAACAAGCAGAGTGAGCGCATAAAGAAGTCTTGTACGATTCGAGGAGAATCTTGGATGATCCGTGCCCGGGCATTGCACTCTTGACGCACGACCTCTTCACAGATGCGCCGCATGCGCGCCAGAATGGCCTGTTCATCCATGCCCAGCGTTTCCATGTTTGAAATTTGGTAGATATGGCCTGCTGATTCAGAGCCTTCGCCGTAAAGGCCGCGCACCAGCAAGCGCATGCGTTCAAGCCCGCGAATGACCGCCTCGAGCTCACCTGTCATGCGCAGTCCCATCAGGTGGAGCATGATGCTCGCACGCATACCAGTCCCCAGATTGCTGGGACATGCGGTGAGGTAGCCGAGACGTGGTGTCCAGGCATACGTGAGTTTCTCATCCAGCAAAGAATCGATGGTGTCTGCTTTTTTCCAGGCGCTTTCAATATCCATCCCTTTTGCGAAACCCTGAATGCGCAGATGGTCTTCCTCATTCACCATGACCACCATGGTCTTGTCGAGGGAAATCGCGATACCTCCGGTTTCCCGGGTCATCAGCTCCCTGCTGATCAGATGAGCCTCAAATAGATTCAAACGCTCCTGCTCATTAAAATCCTTAATAGCCGCCAGCAGTGTCTTCTGGTGGGTATCAGCAATGACGTTCATGATGTGATTGAGCACGGCGGTTGCCTGGCTCGGAGTTGCGCGGTCGGGAAAAACATGTGACTGTACATTTCGCGCTAGACGGACACGGCATCCCATCGGAATATCCTCTGCCGGAATCCGCGATATGCGCAATCGTTTCGCACGTTTTCGAATGAGTGTTCCGAGATCAGTCATTGTTCAGTAATCTCCTGTGTTGCTTCAGGATCCCAGCCAAGCTGGCGGATATGCGCTTTCAGCTCGTCAGCGTCGGCCTGTCGCTGTTCCTGCTCTGCGGAGCGCCATTGAGTGATGAGCTTGGCTACATGCTGGGATGGCCGGGGATGTTTGGGTGCTTTCCCTATATGGCGCGGTATGCGATGCATGTCATCCACAAGGCCATCCAGATCCTTCACAAATGTTTCATAGCACTGGGAACAGCCTAACCGTGCAGCCTTCTTGTATTCGCTGCGGGACAAGCCACAGTTCGGACAGGCCGGATCTTTGATCGATTGGATCCGCCCGCTGAACTCAACGGTCGCGCCGAGGATCATGCCCATGATTTCAGGAAGCGACTCCTTGATGACGTCCATCATGTCCGGTGGTGGCTCTTGAGGGCCCACCGGTTTTTGAGGCGGTTTCTGCGCTTCAGCGCAGGCAGTACAGACATAGAGTTCCTGTTCCTCGCTGTTCACACGCTTTCGTATGGCACGCTGGGCATCTGCGTTATGGCAAAGTTCGCATTTCATCGGCTTCTTGCAATTCCCTTAAAAGTAGTAATCATAACAAAATCTTCCTTATCGATGCGAGACAAAGAGAGAGAAAAAAAGAACCAATGATTTGAGCCGAAACTCAAATCATTGGTGATGAGATGGAGGCACGAAGCGGAATCGAACCGCTATACAAGCTTTTGCAGAGCTCTGCCTAACCATTCGGCCATCGCGCCTAAAAAAATTATTTCTTCATACCTGCACGTATACGAGCAAGAACGCGCTTATTGCGCGCATCGCGACGTTGACGTTTCAGGCGTTTGCGTAATTGTTGTCCCATAAGAGGCGCACACAATACCAAAATTGGGCTGGCCCTGTCAACGCTCAACTTCAAAAAAACATTTTCCAGTCACTTGACTTTGTTTCACCCCCTGAGCTACCATGAAGCTAATTGAATACTAGTAAACATACCAGTATTTCAGTATATGCGCGGCTGGCGCATATGTTGAGGTAGGACGTTGAAAAGGGCGAAGTAGGCAACCTCCTTCGTTGGAGCTACGGCGGCCAGGGTGGTAGTAGGCAGTTTCAAGGTTCGAGTTTCAAATTTCCAGTTTCGAAGAATACGGTATATTTCATGAAAACGCAGTTATACCCCCTTTTACATGTCTTCATCAATCGCATACAGTTGGCCTGCCTCGTGGTGGCAGGATTAAGCTCTTGCATACAAGCAGCCTCACTGATTTCGAACGGCAATTTCGAGCAGGCGAAAGACGGGAAGCCTGCCGACTGGTCGATGCACGAACGTGCGGCGTATCTGGAGGAGGACAATAACCACTTTGTGCGCCAGACTGCCGGAGGTCCCGACAAAATGGTGATGTTGTATAAAAGCATTCCTTTGCCTAAGGGCGCTGAGGCGTTCAGGCTGGCGTTTCGTGTGCGCTGGGACGGCGTCAAAGTTGGCAAGGAGAAGTGGCATGATGCTCGGGTAATCATCGACTTCAAAGATGCCGCGGGCAAGAAGCTACCTGGCGGTCCGGGCCATCCGGCCTTCAAAGGTTCATCCAAGGGCTGGACGATGCGCACGCTGGGTCTCGTCGTTCCGCCGGATGCGGCGACCCTGGAGATCATGCCGACGCTCTTCAATGCAGCAGAGGGCACGTTAGATATTGATGACCTGGTCCTTGAGCCGATTCCAGTAGAAGAAGCGGGATTTGTTGATTACGCCCTCTGTTCGCGAATGCCAGACACGGAGGGGTGTAAGAGCGTGGAGTTGCTGGTGAAGGGAAACCGTCTTGTTGAGAAGAAGAGCGGTAAAGAGGTGTGGCTGCAAGGCGTGGCGATCGCGAGCCTCGAATGGTCAGCCGGGGGCGACAACATTATGAAGTCGTTCACGAACGCTGTGACTGTGTGGAAGGCGAACGTGATCCGCCTAGCGGTAAAGTCGGATTTCTGGTTTGGTCATGGGCCCTGGCAGAATGATAAAGGTGTCAAGTATCGCGCGCTCGTGGATGAGGTGGTTCGGCAGAGTGAGCAGAAGGGTGTTTGGGTCGTGATCGACCTGCATGAGTACCGTGCGCCAGAACAGAAGCACGCAGACTTCTGGCGCGATGTGGCCACGCGTTATGCGAATCATCCGGGTGTTCTTTTCGGTCTGCTGAATGAACCGCACGACGTGACGTGGGAAGTCTGGCGCAATGGAGGCTGGGTGACGGACAAGCCCAAGGACAAGGAGGGCGTAGTGGCCGAGAACACGGAGTTGGTTAAAAAGGGCTTGTCCGTGGGCATGCAACGGCTGGTCGAAGTTGTGCGCAAGACCGGCGCGCGCAATATTGTGAGCGCCGGCGGACTCGACTGGGGCTACGATTTAACGGGAGTATTGAACGGCTTCGCGCTGACAGATAAAGATGGCAACGGTGTCATGTATGAGTCTCATGTCTATCCTTGGAAGCGTGCGTGGCAGAAGATGTTTCTGGATGTGGCGGCACAACACCCGATCCTGATCGGGGAAGTGGGTTGCCAGCCTGAGCGCATGCCCTTTATTCCTCCAGAGGCGCACGAGATGCCGGAGACCTGGGCACCCGACATGCTAGGGTGTATCCAGAAATACAGACTCAACTGGACGGCGTGGTGTTTCCATCCGAAGGCCTCGCCGTGCTTGTTGAGTGATTGGGACTATACGCCGACACCGTACTGGGGTGTGCCGGCTAAGGCTGCGCTCGCGGGCAAGATATTTGAGATGAAGAAGATGCGATAACAAGAGGCGACAAGAACGTAAACGAGTTCTACTCACAACGTATAAGCCGCGACACATGAACCAAGAGGGTTTGCTCTCTTGGAAGTGGTGCTTTGTTGACCTCTGGCCAAGGGGTAATTGGACCAGCGCCACTTTAGGTTGCACACGGATGATCGAAAACAGTGGAACTGAATTATGGGGCAATCGCCCGTCAAAAAGGCCGGTCATTTCGATCTTGTGACCAAATGGCAAACGATTAGCGCAAAACGAAGGGGAGAAGATTGAGAATGGTTTCCTTTGTGAAAAGGACGCCATTCTTTTTCGCTTTTGTGCGAAAGCGCTTGAAGGGGCAGGGGGAGGGCGTGTAAACTATGGCGACCCAACAAGGAACAGGATTTACGTATGAATGAACCGGCAGAGGATAGATCAGAGGCAAGTATGCAGAAGGCGCGTCAGGCGATGGTTGACCAGATCCAGCGCTATGGCGTGACGGATGAGCGTGTGCTCGCAGCCATGCGAAAAGTAAGACGAGAGGTTTTTTTCCCTGACACCGAGATGGCGCTGCCCATGGTCGCCTACGGTGACTTTCCGTTTCCGATCGGATGGCGGGCGACCATCTCGCAACCCTATATTGTGGCGTACATGACTGCGCGGCTGGCACTTCGTCCGGGTGAGCGCGTGCTGGAAATCGGTACGGGGTCGGGTTACCAGGCGGCTGTACTGGCGGCTATGGGTGTGCAGGTCTGGTCGCTAGAGGTGGTTCCTGAACTGGCTGAGCATGCCCAACATGTTTTAGTGGCTGAGGGTTTTGAGGGGGTGAATGTGAGGTGTGCAACGGGCGTCGAGGGTTGGAAGGACGCTGCTCCCTTCGATGCGATTTTGGTGACGTGTGCGGCTGAAATGGTGCCGGATGAATTGGTGAATCAGCTGGTGATCGGTGGACGCATGATCATTCCGGTCGGGCCTCCCATGGAAGCGCAGAAGCTGGTGATGGTCCGTCGGCAAGAGAAAAAGATCACCTGTGAGGACGACCTCGCCGTGCGGTTTGTTTCAATGGTATGAGAGGAAAGTTGAAAGTGATAAGTGAAAAATGAGAATACATGCGGTTGACATCCAAATAAGTCAATTAGGCTCGTTGGAGCAAAGCGGAAACCATTCGGCGAATGCCGAAAGCGAAGAGATATTCACGCAATAAGGCAATCCCCCTTAGTAAAAGCAAGTATGTTTATGCAATATACCGAACGCTTATTCCGTCCGCCAGCGGAGGCGGAGAGTCTGATCTTCCAGGTAGCGCTGGGATGTCCGCACAACACCTGCCGCTTCTGTGCGATGTACAAGGGGGTTCCGTACCGGGTAATCAGGGAAGAGGAGGCCTTTGCGGACTTTGCTCAGGCGGCCCTCTGGTATCCGGAGACGCGGCGTATCTTTTTGGCGGACGGGGATGTGATGGTGCTTTCGTTTGAACGGCTGCGCCGGATGCTGGAGGAGTTGAACCGGCTTTTCCCGTCGTTAGCGCGGGTCAACCTCTATGCGAACGGCTCGTCGATCCTGGCGAAATCGCCCGAGGAGCTGGCACATTTGCGGCAACTCAAGCTTCAGACGCTCTATGTGGGGCTTGAGAGCGGCGATGAGGAACTGTTGAAGCAGGTGGATAAAGGGGAGACAGCGGAGGGGATGTGCGAAGCGGTTCAGCTCGCACAAGCCGTTGGACTGAAGTGCTCGGTGATGGTCTTGCTGGGGCTTGGGGGGCGAGGAGGGTCGAGTCGACATGCCGAGGCGACGGCGCGGGTGCTTAATCGGATGCAACCCAAACTGCTCTCAGCCCTCCGCTTTGTCGAGGTTCCCGGATGTTCGATGTTTCCGGGCTATCAGACGGTCACGGAATACGAGGCGATTAGCGAATTGATCACGATGTTGCGCGGCTTGGAGTTGGAGCAGACGGTCTTTCGGGCCAACCACACCTCAAACCCGGTACCTTTGGAGGGACGTTTGCCGAAAGATCGTGAGAGGCTGGTTGTGGGGTTGGAGTCGATTCTGCCGAGGCTGGACAGGAGAGGTCCAGGGCGTCTGCCGTTTGCGCTATGATGCTGGATCGACAGGATGAGTAGCATGGCCGGTATAGCAGGGATGGCTGGAATGGGTGGGATGGAGGGGGCAAAAGGGCTCTCTTCAGCACGTTATACCCGTTTTGGCATGAAAATAGGCTTGCTTTTCTGCTATTAAAAGCCAATAATATCGCTTTTCATTAAGTGAAGAAGGATGTCTATGACGCAAGAGAAGAAGTCGGAAATGGTTGTGCCTGAGAAAAAGTTGGCGCAACTTCCAGTTAATTTGCCTTTGGAATTCATTCCCCTCTATGATTGGTGGAAGACGAACGGCAGACAGTTTATAATTCAAGCCGCTATTGTCGTGATACTCGTCGGCTCGGTTATGGGGGGCAAATACTATTATAAGAGTAGTATCGCTGCGGCAAACAAGGAGTTGCTGAAGGCGAATACGACGGAAGAGCTGGAATCGCTGGTCAATCACTATAGTAATTGGAAGGTTGGCCATACTGCTCGCCTGCGTCTGGCCAAGAATTACTATGACACGGGCAAGTATGAAGATGCACTTGCGATGTATGATATCTGCGTCAGCAAAGGCAAACCATCCGGTTTTGTGGAAGTGGCTGTGATGGGGCGCGCGATGTGTTTCGAGGCATTGGCGACGGACAAACGCTTGGAAGAAGCCATGGCAGCCTATACAGGATTCGAAAAGGCCAATCCTACGCATTTTCTTGTGATGCAAGCACAGATGGGTCAAGCTCGTGTGCTGACGTTACAGGGCAAGAAGGATGAAGCCAAGAAGTTGCTGGAAACGTTGAAAGCTGGAAAGAACAGCGCGCCGATGGCTGAAATGGCGATTGCTCAATTGCAAGGGGTTATTGCACGGTACGAACCGCGCAAAACCATTTCGTTGACGGATACATCAATCGCTCCAGTTGCTGTCCCTGCGACTGTAACTGCGAAGCCCGAAACCAAATAAATGAAAACTGGGCCGTTCGGCGATGTTCGCCGTGAAGCCCCTGAGTGGCACGCCGGTAGCGCGCCAGACTCGAGGAAAAATGAACGTGTTTGATTATATGAAGGTGGTTCGTGTGGTCTCCGTGTTTGCGGCATTACCTATGTTTGCGCAAGAAGCGCAACCCGTAGCGAAACCTGCGGAAGCAACGCCGGCTGTAACGGCACCTGCTGTGGCTGATCAATCCGCATTGTCCCAAGCCGTACCCGCCACCAAGCCAAAAGGGAAAATTTTTGATATTATGTCCCGGGCTATGACGCCGCGCGGCATCGCTGAAATCAACAACCCTGATGTGGGGTCTTTTCAGCCTATCTACAGCAATAAGGCGTATCCTCTGGGTTCATCTTTCCGTACTGGATCCGACAGTTCGGTGGTGATCAACTTCTCAGCCACCGACGGGGTTCAGTTGATGGAAGACACGGAAGTGGTCATTGTAGCTGATGAGAAGAATCCTGATGCGCGTATGCTCAAGCTTATCCGTGGACGATTACTTACCTTCATGAAGGATAATATGCCGGAGGAAATGTTCAGCGTTTCGACCCCGAATGCGATTTGCAAGAGCCTTGCAGGCCGTGCGGAAATCGAGCTATCCTTCAAGGACGGGAACGAAGAACTTCAAGTGGCCACTATTACGGGTACGCTTGTGATTGAAGGCCTTCAGTTTACGATTCCTGCATTGCGTGCTGCTAATACGGTAAACATATTGACAGCGACCAATAGGTCGCTTAGCCGTATGATGAGCGAGAAGGGCGACTTTAAGATTGTGCTGAGCAATGGAACGGACAATCCGGTCTCATACGACATGTCGCCTCATGCGGTCGTTAAGATCTGGCGTGAAAATGCACCTGTTGGGGGGCGAACAATCGTTTCGACGCTGGTCGTAGGACCAAGCGGAACGGCTCGGCATCGTTTTGTCTATGCTATTGGTCGTGCTATACTATCTACGGGCGAGCTTGTTGACCAGACAATCCTCGAGCAACAGGAGAAGACTCTTAGGACATTAGGGGGCACGCTGGCTGGGCAACCGCCTACAAATGGCCAACGTCAACAGACGCCACCACCTGCTGAGGAAAAGAAGCCTGCGGATCAGACGCCGCCTGCAGAAACGAAGTAAAACAATTGTAGTTGAGGATGCCAGGCTGCGCACCCGGCGTCCATGAGAATAACTAAGGTTGCGCGAACCTCCATTACTAAGCTGGGACATCACTGTGTTTATTTATCATTTCAATCGTCTAGTTCACAAACGTATTCTGTGGGCCATTTTTGCTGTCATCATTGCTGTTGCCTTTGTATCCGTTGACTCGTGTTTCAAGACTCCACAAGGGGATCAAGTCGCTGGAACCATCGACGGCAAGCCAGTCAAATTAGAAACCCGCGAGACAGTTGTCACAGCCATCCGTGGCTTTGGCCGAAACCGCGATAGCGAAACATCTGCGAACGTTGTTGAACGTCGCGTATGGGAGCAGATTGCCGCAGTCCATACAGCTAAGAAAAATGGCTTTGTGTCAACGGAAGAGGAAATCCAGGATGCTCTTAAAGAAATGCCAGCATTTCAGGGTGCAAACGGGTTTGACATGAATCAATATCGGCAGGCATTGCTGAGTCAGGGCATGATACCTTCTCGCTTTGAAAAGTTGGTCGGTCATCAGCTCAACATGTCCAAAGTTGCAGCGCTGGTCGAAACAGCCTCGTGGATATCACCAATGGAAATGGATGATGAACTGGCGGCGATGACAGACAAGTTCACGGTTCAGGTGGCGACGGTCAGCAATCGCTTCGGAAAAGTAGAAATGCGCCTGACCGATGCAGACTATAAGAAGTATTATGATGATAACAAAGAGTCGTTTGCTCTGCCAGATCGCGTCTCTGTTCGTTACATCACAATCCCTGTCAGCAATTTCCTTGCAGCCGTGACAGTCCCCGAAGAGGATCTTCAGGGCTATTATGACAGCCACATGGATACCTACCGCCGCACGACGACCAATAATGTCAGCGAGACCATCCCGTATGCGGAAGTTCGCAACAAGATTTTGGCAGAACTCAAGCTAGTTGAGGCTCGTTATTGCGCAGAGACAAACGTGACGTTCAATTTCTCGGATCGGGTTTCACAATTGGGGACAAACGCATTGGCCATCTTTGCCGTGGAACGAAAACAAACCATCAAGGTTTCACCCTTTTTCGGCATGAAGGAAACCCTCTCCTGGACAGATTCTTCTTCTGATTTTGCAAACACCGCATTTGAGTTAGATGCTGATCAGGTGGATACCCGCTTCGGCGTGGTTAAGGGAAAGAATGAAGTTTATCTGATAGAGCTGAGGCAACGTTCCCCGGCACATGTGCCCACGTTTGAAAGTGTACAGTCGGAGGTCAAGACCCGTGCACAAGAAAAGGCGCGCACCGAAGCTTACGAGAGCTATACGAAGGAGATCCGTGCAGATATGCGTAAGCTGTTGGATGCAGGGAAGACATTCCAGGCTGCAGCAAAGGAAAAAGGATTGCCTGTTACAACCAATATTACGTATGCTGTTAATGAAATGCAGAATCAGCCGACGTTTGAGAACGGGTACGCAATAGCCTATGGCGCCCGCGATCTGAAGAAGGGCGAAATCTCTGAGGCTGTCCCAGCTTCGCCTGTCCAATCGATCATTATCTATGTGCATGAGCGTAAGTCAGGCGACATGCTCGCAGCAGAAATGATGCGCTCGCAAATTCGTATGTCGATCGCGCGTCGGCGTGGGAACAGCCTCTTGGGCGACTGGCTCAAATGGAACCAAGTGCACGTGAAGGCCAAGCCGACTGTTTCACTCGAAGATGACGAGTCCAAGCCTTCCCAAATGAGGGACCCCAAAGAAGACGCGAAGGACGAAAAATAAAGAAGATAAAAAGCGGGCAGAGATGCCCGCCCTTTTTTTTCTTTTTTTCTTTCCCGTTCTCTTTTCTTCATTGCCAAACGGCCTGAATTGAGCTATAACATATTGGGAAAGCGGATCAAACGGAGGTTTTTATGCATATCAATTCTCAAGTAGCAGCTTTCATGAAACAATTTCCCTTTGAGGGACTCACTTTTGACGATGTAACACTTGTCACGCGTTACGCGGACTTTCTTCCTGATGAAGCAAATCTTTCCACGCGCTTGACCTCGCGCGTCTCTCTGAATATGCCGTTTGTAAGCGCGGCAATGGATACAGTAACGGAAGCTGGTATGGCCATTGCCATGGCTAAGCTTGGCGGCATTGGTGTTATTCATAAGAATTTGCCAGCCGAGGAACAGACACAGCATGTCAAACGCGTGAAGCACTATTTAAACGGTCTTATTTTGAAACCCGTTGCCTTCCGCGCATCGGATACGATTGAGTATATCAACCGGTATCGCGATGAGAACAACATTAATTTCAGCGGATTCCCGATTCTCGATGACAAGGGTTGCGTGGTCGGTATCATCACGTCGACCGATTTGAAGTTTGCAAAGAAGACGGTCCAGCGTGTTTCGGAAGTGATGACGACGCAAGTTATTACCGCTGCACCGAGTACGACGTTGGAACAGGCTTATACGAAGATGATGGAAAATAAGATTGGTAAATTGCCGTTAGTGGACAAACAAGGGCAGCTTGTCGGTCTTTATGCATTTACGGATGTTCAGGAACTCGTTGAAAACGTACAGCCTCTCTATACCCGCGATAGCCATTATCGCTTGCGTGTGGCAGCAGCTGTGAGTGCTGGTGACTATCAACGCGCCGAACGGCTGGCGGAGGAAGAAGTCGATGTGATTGTTGTGGACAGCGCGCATGGCCACTCCAAGGGTATCTTGGACATGGTCACATGGATTACCAAACACTATCCGGATATTGATGTCATCGGCGGAAATGTGGCAACAGCCGAAGGCGCTGTTGCTTTGCGTGATGCGGGTGCACATGCGGTTAAAGTGGGTATTGGCCCGGGGTCGATCTGTACGACGCGTGTGGTGTGTGGTGTTGGTATTCCGCAAATCACGGCTGTCTATAAAGCGGCAGAGGCACTGGAAGGCTCTATCCCAGTGATTGCTGATGGTGGCATTCGCTTGTCAGGTGATGTACCCAAGGCGCTTGTGGCGGGTGCAGATACGGTGATGCTCGGTTCAATTCTTGCCGGCACGGAAGAGAGTCCGGGCGAAAAAATTATTCATGAAGGCCGTCATTATGTGGTCTACCGTGGCATGGGTAGCTTAGCCGCTATGAAGGAAGGCAAGGGAAGTCGTCAACGTTACGGACAGGACAATGTCACGGATGACGAGCTGGTCCCGCAAGGGATCGAAGGCATAGTGCCCCTCTCAGGTTCGGTAAAGAAAATAATGACTCAGTTTTGCGGGGGTCTTCGCTCGACGCTGGGCTACTGCGGGGCCCGCACGATTGCAGAAATGAAGAAGGATGCGGCGCTCTACCGTGTCAGCAGCGCTGGCGTGCGCGAGGCACATCCGCATGATGTGAAGATTATCAAGGAAGCGCCAAACTATCGGTCGTAATTAAATTGGAAAGGAAAAAATCAGATGATACCCCTCGATCCAACAAAACTAGCTGATTGGCAAATTGCTGAAGCCTCAGAACCTCATTTGCGCCCTATCGTTGATATTGCAAAGGAGCTGGGCCTGACAGATGACGAGATCATCCCTTACGGAAAAGTTATTGCGAAAATAGATGCTGCAGCGATCATGGCTCGCTTGGGCAAGTCGAAGCACAAGGCCAAATATATTGACATTACAGCCATCACTCCGACGCCGTTGGGTGAAGGCAAGACCACCACGACTCTGGGTCTTGTAGAAGGACTGGGCAAACTGGGCAAGCGTGTCATAGGTGCCATACGTCAGCCGAGCGGTGGGCCGACCTTCAATATCAAAGGCTCCGCAGCTGGTGGCGGCCTGGCACAGGTGGTTCCGCTCTCGCCACTTTCGCTCGGACTGACAGGCGATATTGATGCAATTACGAACGCAAACAATCTTGCGATGGTCGCCTTGACCGCTCGCATGCAGCATGAACGTAACTATGATGATGCGCGTCTAGCCCAGAGCAAGCTGACGCGCCTTGACATCGACCCGGAACGTATTCAGATGCGTTGGGCTATTGATTTTTGTGCCCAGGCGCTGCGCAATATCGAAATCGGTCGTGGCGGTCCGATGGACGGATTCACCATGCCTTCGGGCTTCTATATTACAGTGGCGTCGGAAGTCATGGCCGTGTTGGCGATTGCCTCTGACCTCGCGGATCTGCGCGAACGCCTTGGAAAGATTATTGTGGCGTATAGCAAATCCGGCAAGCCTGTGACCACCAAGGACCTTGAAGTCGATGGCGCCATGGCGGCATGGCTGTCGCGTGCGGTTAATCCGACCTTGATGCAGACGTTGGAAGGTCAACCCATGTTGGTGCATGCAGGGCCCTTCGCCAATATTGCGATTGGCCAAAATTCTGTCATTGCTGATAAACTGGGCTCTATGCTCTCTGACTATTTGGTTACCGAAAGCGGATTTGCTTCTGATATTGGCTTTGAAAAATTCTGGAACATCAAGTGCCGCGCCTCTGGCTTGAAGCCCGATGCCGTGGTCATCGTGGCGACCGTACGCGCGCTCAAGTTGCATGGTGGCGGACCGGCTGTCTTGGCTGGCCGTCCCCTGGATCCTGTCTACAAGAGCGAAAACCTCGAATTGCTTGAAAAAGGCTGTGAGAATCTCTTGGCGCATATCAACATTGTGAAGCGCAGTGGAATTCGCCCTGTCGTCTGCCTCAACCAATTTTATACGGACACAGATGCGGAACATGCGCTGGTGCGCAAGATCGCAGAAGCGGGTGGCGCGCGCTTTGCTGTGGCGAGCCACTGGCTGAAGGGGGGCGAGGGGGCAATCGAATTGGCACAGCAAGTCATTGAAGCGTGCGACGAGCCGAATCAATTTGCATTCTTGTCTTCGCTTGATGACCCAATTTCCAAGCGCATAGAGACCATTGTTAAAGAGGTCTACGGAGGTGATGGAGTCCACTTTTCCGAGGAAGCCCAGCGTAAACTGGCTATGTACGAGAACGATCCTGCGACGGCACATCTGCCGGTCTGTATGGCCAAGACGCAATACAGCCTCTCGCATGACGCAAAACTGTTAGGCCGTCCCAAGGGGTGGACGCTGCCTGTGCGCGACATCCTCCTGTATCAAGGGGCCGGGTTTGTCGTTCCTGTGGCTGGCGACATCAAGCTGATGCCCGGAACTGCGTCGAACCCCGCCTTCCGTAATGTCGACATCGACACCGCGACGGGCAAGGTCAAGGGACTGTTTTAACAAGGGCTGGCCCGTGCTTGCCGGCGAGAGGTTGCGGAACGATGAGAACCAAGGATGAGATTCGCCTGGAGATGCGCGAGAAGCGGAAGGCCATCACGAAAGAGGAACGTCGTGATGCTGGCAAGGAGATCGCAAAGAAACTCATTGAGGGCGATATTCACTTGGTGGTGCGGGCGTGGCGCATCGCACTCTATCTAAGTACGCCACACGAAATACCTACCCGCTATATTGCTCGGACTATCTGGGAGGCCAGTCGAGAAATAGTGGTTCCCTATTGGAGCAAAACCAATAATAAATATAAGTTCACACTGATGACGTCTACGTCAAAACTGATTACGGGGAAGCTAGGGATTCGCGAGCCCCAAAAACGAATCCCCATTGCACCCTTGGATATTGATGCGTTTATTATTCCAGGACTTGCATTCGATGAACAGGGCGGACGTCTGGGGTTCGGTGCAGGTATTTATGATGAAATCCTTTCGCAGGCTCGCAAGAGTGCGCCAAAGATTGCGATCTGTTATGACTGGCAAGTCCTTAAGGAACCGCTACCGCTTGAACCGCATGATGTCTGTATGGACTGGATCGTGACGGATAAGCGTGTCATCGCCTGCAAGAAAAAATTCTAATTTAGGGAGCCTTGCGAGGGTGATTTCCGCCGTTTACTTTTAACTATTTATTTTTCACTTCTTTATGACTGATTACTCAACGCTTTTGAATCCCGAGCAATGCGCTGCGGCTACAGCCGACGACGGTCCGTTGCTGGTGCTTGCTGCTGCTGGAACAGGCAAGACGCGCACGCTCGTCTATCGTGTGGCCCACCTGATTGAGAAGGGGGTTCCTGCGGAATCACTCTTGCTTCTGACCTTTACGAATCGTGCGGCAAAGGAGATGCTGGAGCGCGCAAAAGCGGTTGCAGGCCCTTCGGTCGGGCGTCTCTGGAGCGGCACCTTCCATCATGTGTGCAATCGGTTCCTGCGGAGCTTCGCCGAGCGTCTGGGGTATCGCAATGATTTTGCCATTCTCGATCAGGATGATGCCTTGTCGATTCTCAACACATGCATGAAGGAGCTGGGGTTTGCACGCAAGGATTTCCCCAAAAAAGAGATCATAGCATCCCTCATCAGTTCCGCAGCCAATCGCATGCTGTCTGTTGCTGAGTATCTGAGCGCCTATACGGGCGCGCTTGAAGCGAATCCTGCCGATATCATCCGTATTGCCATGCGCTATCAGGAACGGAAGCTTGCGGAGAACATGATGGATTTTGACGACCTGCTGGTTAATGGGCTACGTCTGTTAAAAGAGCAAGAAGACATCAGAACCCACTATCAGCAGAAGTTCAGGCATGTCCTGGTCGATGAATATCAGGATACCAATCTGCTTCAGGCGCAGATGGTAGATCTGCTTGCCGCGCATCACCGCAACGTCATGGCGGTCGGTGACGACATGCAATGCATTTACACCTGGCGCGGTGCGGACTTTAGCAATATCCGCGAATTTTCAAAACGCTGGCCCGATTCCCGGATCATTAAGATCGAGCAGAACTATCGTAGCACGCCGGAAATTCTGCGTGTTGCAAACGTCTGCGCGGCAAAGGCGCCAGAGGAATTTAAGAAGACCCTGCGTTCGACGCGCAATGCGCGCTGCAAGCCGCGTGTCCTGATGCTTCGGGATGGCGACGAGCAGGCCCGCTCCATCATTGCCATGGTCCATCACTACTTGGATGATGGGTACTCCCTGAGCGACATGGCCATCCTGTATCGCGCGCATTTCCATTCCATCGAACTCCAGATGGCGCTTGCGCGTACGCGCCTTCCGTATGTGATTACCTCAGGCCTTGGCGTGTTTGAACAGGCGCATGTGAAGGATATCCTTGCCTTCTTGCGCATCTGCGAAAATCCGCGCGACTATCTGGCGTTTGTACGTCTGATGGGCATGTTGTCAGGTGTCGGCGAAAAAACAGTCGAAGTCCTTTGGGCAAAGATGGGCAGTAGCTTCGAGACGCGTAGTCCTGAGATGCGCACAAAGCTGATCTCACTGCTCAAGCCGGTTGCCCGCGGACAGTGGCAAGAAGTTGACCGCCTCATGGCCGATTATCATACAGAAGGACTTAGTCTGCGCGGTACAGAGGCAGTCGAACGATTCTGTGATGCGTTCTACACTGCCTATTTGCATCGAGCCTACGAGAATCCAGAGAGAAGAGAAGAGGATATTCACGAATTGGCGCTTCAGGTGAGCAAGAATAAAGGGGGGGTGGCAGCCTTTCTGCAGGAAGTGGCGTTGCTCACCAACATCGACCGCGAATATGAGAAGATGGAGGCGAACAACGAACCCACGTTGCACTTGAGTACGGTGCATCAGTCAAAGGGTCTCGAATGGAAGGTGGTCTTTGTCATCTGGGTCTCCGAAGGCATGTTTCCCTCAAGTCGCTCACTGGAAGAAAACGGGAACGACGAAGAAGAACGCAGACTCTTTTATGTGGCGATCACCCGTGCAAAAGACGAGTTAAATCTGTGTGTGCCCAGCATGCGCAAGATGCGCGACGGTGGCGTTTTCTTCTGCAAGCCCTCTCCCTTTGTCAAAGAAATTCCTCGCGACCTCATCCGCGAAAGCTACGGCATCCGATAAATCGCTTGTGCACCGGGGCTTATTAGCAAAGGCTCATTCGAAATGAAAGCATTTCTTAAAATACGTTTTTGGGGATTGTTCTCTGCCGCTAGTTTTCTGGCCTGTGTGGCAACAGTGCTGGGCTTCTTAGGTCAGTGGTCATGGCTTTGTGAACTCTTTTCCCATTTCAGGGTTCAGTACCTTGTTGGACTTCTCGTGCTGAGTTTACTTCTTATGATTGGAAAGCACAAAAAAGAAGCGTATCTCTGTTTCGTTTTTGTTCTGATCAATCTCTATTGTGTTCTTCCATTATTTTTGCTTAAAGCGAAAATATCTTCTTTGGATTATCCCTCCGGGCATCATCGGTGCATGCTTATCAATATCAATTCTGAACTGGGCAATCCTGCTTTAGTCATGGATGCGGTTCGTCAGGAGAAGCCTGAGATTTTAGTGTTGGAAGAGGTGACAGAAGCATGGATGCAAGCGTTGTCCGGGCTTACAAACCCGCTTCCCTATTATGTCTCCTCCCCCCGTGAAGACAATTTTGGAATCGCCTTGTTCTCCAAATATCCGTTGATTGGAAAGAATATTCTTTATCTTGGCGAGGCAGGGGTTCCTTCGATCCTGGCCTCCGTGAATCTGGATGGCCTCATCCTGGAGATCCTGGCGACGCATCCCCTCCCTCCTATTAGTTCTGAGTACGCCTCGTTGCGCAACGAACAGCTTGATCGGGTCACCGACTGCATTAAGGGACGTTCGCCGTTCCTGCTGCTAGGCGATTTAAACATGACGCCATGGAGTCCCTATTTTCAACGGTTTATTACACAGAGCGGGCTTCACGATAGTGCAAGGGGGTTTGGTTTCCAGCCATCCTGGCCAACACACTTTTCATTCTTGGGGATTTCCATCGACCACTGTCTTTACTCAGAAGAGATTGGCATCACGAACCGAAAGATCGGGCCACGCGTAGGCTCCGACCACTTCCCCTTGATCATAGACTTCTCCCTGCGCACCCCCTTATAGGAATATTATATATTTTCTATGGACTTTTTTAGGGCTATTGTGTATTATATGTCTCACATAAATACCTAAAAGAGGCTATTAGTGTCTATGAATTTAACAACAGATGAATGGGAAGCGGAATTCGGTCAGCACTTGCGTGCGCTTCGCTTACGCCAGAACATCGACCAACGCCAGTTGGCCGAGCGGGCGGATGTTGCCTTAAATGTGGTCAAGAAACTGGAAGGGGGCAAAGGCTCGACACTCACCTCCCTTATCAAAGTATTGCGAGTCCTGGGCCGTGAGGATTGGCTCTCATCTTTGGCCCCCAAAATTTCCATTAGTCCCCTTCAAATGGCGAAGGACAAAAAACCACTTAGGCAGCGAGCTTCTCCATCGAAAGAGGTGTCAAATGCATAAACAGGTTGATGCGGTAGAAATTCATGTGTGGGGCAGGAAGGTTGGCGCTGTCGCGCTGGATACGAGTCTGAGCTACTACGTGTTCGAATATGAGCCAAAGTTTATCAGGGAGGGAATCGAGCTTGCACCGCTGTACATGCCGCTCGCACAGGCGCAATCGCCTTTTGTCTTTACGGACTTGCCGGAACTGACTTATAAGCGGCTGCCAGCATTGCTGGCAGATGCCCTGCCAGATGATTTTGGCAATACGTTAATCGACAGCTGGATGGCCCAGCAAGGTGTTAACAAGAAAGATATCACGCCTCTCGACCGATTAGCTTATATGGGCAAGCGCGGTATGGGAGCCTTGGAGTTTCGTCCAGCCAGAGGGCCTACTGCAAAAACGTGTACGGCGTTATCGTTGGCCTCCTTGGTCGAGGATGCCCGACGTGCTGTGCATGGCGAACTGGCTTTAGATCACTTGGCTCAAGCTGCGCTGGCGCAGATCATCAAAGTAGGAACCTCCGCAGGTGGTGCCAGGGCAAAGGCCGTCGTCGCGTGGAATCCAAAGACTCAGGAGATTCGCACGGGACAGTTCGATGTTGATCCTGGCTACGAGCACTGGGTGCTCAAATTTGACGGTATGGGCGAGGACCGGGAGTTGGGGGGCTCACAGGATTATGGACGGATTGAGTACGCCTACTACAAAATGGCGATCGCCGCTGGACTAGCGATGTCGCCGTGCGACTTGTTGACTGAAAATGGACGTGCCCATTTCATGACAAAACGTTTCGACCGCGATGGCAACCGCAAGCACCACATGCAAACGCTCTGCGCCATGGCCCATTTGGATTACAAGCAGAAAGCGAGTCATGACTACAATCAGCTCTTCCAAACAATCGACCGCTTACAACTTGGGTATAATGCACGGGAGGAAGCTTTTCGCCGCATGGCCTTCAATGTGATGGCAGCCAACTGCGACGATCACACCAAGAACTTCTCCTTTCTGTTGAGTGAGGGCGCGGAGTGGACGCTCTCGCCGGCATATGATGTGACGCACGCATACAATCCCAAAGGTGACTGGACCTACCAGCATCTGATGTCGGTTAATGGAAAATTCACAGGCATCACGCGTGACGATCTGCTGACCGTCGCTGACCGTTTCAGTATTGGCACTGCGGCCAAAGTACTCAAACAGGTTGGTGATGCGATCAAAGAGTGGCCGGATTTTGCTACTCATGCGAATGTGTCACCCATAGAACGTGATAGAATTCGTACACATCATCATGTGCTTTAGGCGACATTCAAAGAAAACGACCCACTTACCGTGATCGCTCCAAATTATTCCGTGGCATTCCGTGTATTCCGTGGGCAAAATTGATGCATAAGCAGTTTTTGGAACAATAAAACAAGAGGATAAGCGTTTATTGAAATACTATGATCGTGACACGCACTAGTTTGAAGATGATCCGTCTGTGCAAGGCACCTCTTGGTGCTGTTGTGTTTATTTTTTTTATAGTCGCAGTTTTCTGCGCTACCTCGTCGTCTGGGGCGCAATCACAGATCGATGCGTATGTGTTCAATAAGTTGCAGCGCTTGGGAATTCAACCCGCTGAGCCCTGCTCAGATGAGGTGTTTATTCGGCGAGTTTATTTGGATGTGATCGGTACGCTTCCAACTGCTCAGGAGGTGCGGGATTTCCTGGCGGATACGAGTCTCAAAAAACGCGACGCGTTGATCGACCGGCTCTTGGCCCGTGATGAGTTTGCAGACTATTGGGCCATGAAGTGGTGCGATCTGTTGCGGGTCAAATCGGAATTTCCCATCAATCTGTGGCCCAACGCTGTGCAGGCGTACCACCGCTGGATCCGCACCAGCATCAAAGAAAACATGCCGTATGACCGTTTCGTGCGCGAACTGCTCACCGGCAATGGCAGCAACTTCCGTGTGCCGCAGGTGAATTTTTATCGGGCGGTTCAGAGCAAGAATCCGAAGACGCTGGCGCAGACTGTGGCCCTGACCTTTATGGGCACGCGTGCGGAGAAATGGCCTGCCGCGCGGCTGGAGGGTATGGCGGCCTTCTTTTCGCAAGTGGGCTACAAGTCCACAGCGGAGTGGAAGGAGGAGATCATCTTCTTTGATCCGTCCTCGACCAACGGGCAGATGTCCGCTGTTTTTCCGGATGGCAAGAAGGTGGATTTCACCCCTGACCAGGATCCGCGTGAAGTCTTTTCCGCCTGGCTGACGAGTTCCAATAACCCGTGGTTTACCCGCAATATTGCGAATCGAACCTGGTCGTGGTTCATGGGACATGGCGTCATCGACGAGCCTGACGACATCCGTCCGGATAATCCTGCTGTCAATCCTGAACTACTGGCGTATCTGGAGAGCGAATTGCTGGCCGGACGCTATGACCTGAAACGGATCTTTGCACTGATCCTGAAGTCGAAGACCTATCAACTCTCGTGCATTCCAAAGTCGAACAAGCCAGAGGCGGAGAAGAACTTCGCCTTTTATCCCGTGCGTCGGCTAGATGCGGAAGTGCTGATCGATGCCCTGAACCAGATCACGGGTGCGACTGAGAAGTATACGAGTTCCATCCCGGAGCCGTTCTCCTTTATTCCCGAGGACCAGCGTACGATCACGCTGGCGGACGGCAGCATCAGCAGTCCGTTCCTGAGCCTGTACGGACGCTCTGCGCGCGACACAGGGCTGGAGGCCGAGCGCAACAACGAGCCCACCGGTTCCCAGCGCCTGCACCTTCTGAATTCGAGTCATATTCAAAGTAAGCTGGTCAAGGGCGATAAGCTGATTGCGCTCTTCATGCAACCAGCCAAGAAGCCGCGTGACACAATTGACGCGCTCTACCTGACCATCCTTTCCCGTTATCCGACGGCCGCCGAATTCTCAGTCTTGACCGCGTATCGGCAGGAGGTACCGGAAAAACGGCGATTGGCGATGGATATTGCGTGGGCCCTCATCAACACGGCTGAATTTCAATGCAGGCATTAACTATGAATACAACCCTGACAAGACGTGAAGCTATTAGACGAACGATGTTTGGCGCGACGGGACTCTGTCTGGCTGAGAGTCTGTCGCTTCGGACATGGGCTGCGGCACCCTTGGCTGCGAGCACTGGCAAGGCCAAATCAGTCATTCAGATCTGGCTCTGGGGCGGGGCCTCGCATGTTGATACGTTTGACCCGAAGCCTGAGGCGGGCAATGATTACGCTGGACCGCTGAAGGCGATTGAGACCAATGTCTCGGGAATCCGGATCAGCGAACTTATGCCGCTCCTGGCCAAGCAAGCCGACAAATATTCGATCATCCGTAGCATGACGCATGGCAGTAACGCGCATGAGACAGCGACCTACATGGTGCAGACCGGACGCAAAGCCGGAGAACGTGTGATTTATCCAGGTGCCGGAGCGGTGGTCTCTAAGTTCCGCGGTTTAGAGGCTGGATACACGGGGCAGATACCTCCTTACATCGTGCTGACCGAGCCGCTGGGACGTTTCGACGAGGCGGGGTTCCTCGGAGCAAACTACAAACCGTTTGGCACAGGTGGCGATCCCTCGCAACCCAAGTTCTTAGTGGAGGGCGTTGCAGCGCAGGGCATCACGGACGAGCATCAGCGTGAGCGGCGCGCGTTGCTCAATAAGCTGAATACATTGCCGAAGACATTGCCAGAAAACGCTACGCTCAAGGCGCTGACACGCTCAGAGGTGCAGGCGTACGACATGATTCTCGGAGAAGGGGCGAAGGTCTTTGATCTCTCCACGGAAAAAGATGAGTTGCGCGAACAGTATGGCCGCAATAAATTTGGACAGTCCTGCCTGATGGCACGCCGCCTGGTGGAAAAGGGCGTCCCGTATGTCACCATCAACTACAATGGCTGGGACACCCACAAGGACAATTTCCAGACCATGCGTCGCAAGTTGCCGGAACTCGACAAAGGCTTGGCGACGTTGCTTCAGGACCTTTCCGATCGCGGTTTGCTCTCCAGCACGATCGTGTGGTGCGGCGGCGAATTCGGTCGCACACCCAAGGCGGACTTTAATGCACCGTGGAATGGCGGACGCGGACATTGGGGGAATGCCTTCAGTACCGTGGTCGCGGGCGGCGGATTCAAGGGCGGACAGGTGATCGGCGAGACGGACGCCCATGGCGAAGAGGTGAAGAGCCGTCCTGTGAGTCCGGCGGATGTGATCGGCAGCATCTACACACTGCTCGGAATTGATGATCAGGCGAAACGGCTGAGTCCTCCCAACAGTGAGACCCGCGATGCGCCGGTCGCATCGTTTAACCTTCTGAAGGAGATTGTTTAATTATGAAACGCTCCGCATGCTTGTTGGCTTTGTTGTTTCCCTTGTTGCAGGTGTTGGCGCAGCAGCAACAGCGCGAAGCGCATATTGGGTACATCTTTCCTGCCGGGGGACAGCAAGGGACGACCTTCGAGGCTGTGATTGGCGGGGCAAATTTAGCTGAGGCCACAGGGGTGATGGTTTCCGGTACGGGCGTTTCTGCTACGATCGCCAAACAGGAAAAGCAGGTCACGCCCAAAGAGCAGCAGGAGTTGAAGGAAGAGCTCAGTAAATTACAAGAGAAGCGCAAGCAAGGCGAGAAGCTCAGCATGGAGGATATGGAGATGGCGGAACATGCCAAGGAGAGGCTGACCGCTTTCGGACGTCGCTTGGCCAATCCTTCTCTAGGCGAATTTGTTACGTTGAAAATCGTTGTGGCAAAGGATGCAGTGCCGGGTCCGCGCGAGATCCGTCTGCATTCGCGGGCGGGCCTGTCGAATCCGCGGACATTCATGGTTGGAAAACTTCCTGAATTCAGCAAGAAGGACTGGAAGAACGTGCCGAAGAGCAGGCTCAGTATGGATGCCAAGATTGATGCGACGCCCGCCCCTATTACAGTCAAGTTGCCTGTCACGCTGAACGGCCAGATCCCGCCTGGCGGTGTGGATACCTATCGATTCACCGCGCGCGCAGGCCAGCGGCTGGTGGTCTCGGTGAGCGCACGGGAACTGATTCCCTACTTGGCTGATGCAGTCCCTGGCTGGGTACAGGCCACGGTGGGGCTGTACGATTCGAAGAGCAACGAGGTCGCCTTTGCTGACGACTACAAGTTCCGTCCAGACCCTGTGATCTTCTTTACGATTCCGAAAGAGGGGGACTACTTCCTCAAAATCCATGATTCGCTTTTCCGTGGACGTGAGGATTTCGTGTATCGCATGACCGTGGGCGAAGAACCGTTCATCACCAGCATCTTTCCTTCAGGAGGCCAGATCGGCACCAAGACACCCGTGCGCTTGACGGGGTGGAATCTGCCTTTTACTCAGGCTGAACTTGATTTTAGAAATCAACAGCCCGGTATTTATCCGTTTCAGGTGAACAAGCTTTCCAATCCAGTGCCCCTGTTGCTGGATACCTTACCTGAACAGTTTGAGGTCGAGCCCAACGGCGCGAAGACGAACGCCATGGCGGTTGTCCTGCCAATCATCATCAATGGGCATATTGACAAGTCTGGCGACTGGGACGTATTTCGCTTCGAGGGAAAGAGTGGACAAAAGGTCGTGTTGGAAGTTTTTGCACGGCGGCTTGATTCACCGGTGGACTCCGTGCTCCGCCTTTTCGACCCATCCGGAAAACAGGTCGCCTCCAACGATGACCAGGAGGATAAAAGCTCAGGCTTGAACACGCACCATGCGGATTCCTATCTGTCGGTCACGTTGATGTCGGACGGCTGTTACACGGTTTATCTGGGCGACACCCAGCGCGGCGGCGGACCTGCTTATGCATACCGGTTACGGTTGAGCGCCCCCCGTCCTGATTTTGAATTGCGAGTGACACCGCCCAGTATCAATGTTCGCAACGGCGCGAGCATCCCGCTCACGGCCTTCGCGCTCCGCAAGGACGGCTTCACCAATGAGATCGTGCTCTCCTTGAAGGGCGCACCCAAGGATTATCGGCTGACTGGGGCTGTTATCCCTGCAAATCAGGATCAGATCAAATTCACCTTGACCCCTCCGATGGGGACTGATCAGGAGCCGATTTCGCTCGCAATCGAGGGCCGTGCAGTGCTTCAGGGCCGGACGATTGTCAAGTCAGCCATGCCAGCGGATGACATGACGCAAGCGTTTGCTTATAAGCACCTCGTGCCTGTCCAGGAACTCAAGGTCGCGGTTCTCGGAAAATTTCGTGCACGTAAAGAGATGGAAGTGGCTTCGCAATCGCCGGTCCGGATCTCAGCAGGCGGAACAGCCCGGCTTGAGCTGCGACTTCCCACAGGCGGGATGGTCAAGGAGGTTGCGTACGAACTGCTCGACCCGCCCCCCGGCATCACGATCAAAGAGATGAAGGAAGATGGATTGGTGTTGCAAGCCGATGCGACCAAAGTGAAGATCGGACAGAAGGGCAATCTGATCATCATGGCCAGCGGTGAGCCGACGATGGGTAATAAACAGACCGCCGTGGCCAATAAATTCCGAATGCAGTTGGGTGCCTTCCCGGCTGTCACGTATGAAATAACAAAGTGATTACCGGCCGGCAACTTTTATCCTTCCGTCCTTCCATCCTTTCGGCAAAATAATGAAGCAAAAAATCATACGCGCAGCTCTTCGTCTTCTTGGGCTTGTTGCCGTCGGTGTCGTATTCATTGCGTGCACGCTTTCACAACCGTCTCTGCGTGGCAATGGAATATCCGCTGAAGCGGTTGATGCGGAGAAGCTCAAGGCTCATGTCGTGATGCTCAGCCAGACCTTTCATCCCAGAGACTGGTCGCACAGGGATAACATGGAGCGCTGCGCGGATTATATCGCCATGCATTTCACCAATGCGGGCGCCGTTGTTGAATCGCAGATCATTGATTTTCATGGTAAGCGCTTTCGGAATGTCATCGGACGCTTCCGGGCGGGGCAGGGGCCGAGAGTCATTATCGGTGCGCACTATGACAGTTGCGGCGGGACGCCAGGCGCCGATGACAATGCGAGTGGCGTGGCTGCTCTCATTGAGTTGGCTTATCTCTTGGGAAAGAGTCCGTTAGCGTACGAAACGGAGCTGGTGGCATATGCCAATGAAGAACCCCCTTTTTTCAGGACGGAAGAGATGGGCAGCGCTGTTCATGCAAAGAGCGTGGCAGGTCAGAAGATCAAAGGCGTGATTGTCTTAGAGATGGTTGGCTATTTTCGAGACGAAAAGTGGTCGCAAGCATATCCCTCGGCACTGCTCCAGATGTGGTATCCGAGTCGCGGCAATTTTATCGGTGTCGTCGGCCCTTCGGATCAAGGCTCCTGGATCAAGGCTGTCAAGGTGGGTATGAAAGGGGCTACGGATCTGCCGGTCTACTCGATCCGTGCGCCGTCCGCTATTCCCGGTATTGACCTTTCTGATCATGCGAGTTACTGGCCTTATGGCCTCAACGCAGTCATGGTCACAGATACCTCCTTCTACAGAAACCAGGCCTATCACACCAGCGAAGATACGGCCGACCGGCTGGACTATGTCCGCATGTCCAAAGTCGTGGTCGCTGTATCGGCTGCGTTACGTACGCTGTGATTGTGGAAGGATTGTCTGTCCCCATATCCTGATTTGGGCTGTTTACCTGACTCGAATGCTCTTCATATTGTCGAGGATACCAAAAGTCTGCAACAGCCATACACACAACACGGCGACAACAAGTACGTTTAGGATCGTCTTCACCGGTCTTGCCATTGGGATGTATCTATTGACCGCCCACAGGCCGACACCGGTCACGATCACGATTAAGATGATATTAATTATAGGCATATACATTTCTTCCTTTCTTGTTCAGTTCTTCATTACGATATGAGCATGATACATGACGGACCTGTTTTCAAATATAGGGTGTATCCCTACATGCGCTGTCGGCGCATGATATGGGGACAGACAATACTTGCTTTGTCTGTTTAGTTGTGAAAAAATTAGATCCATAAGTAGGAGGCTGTAGATGAAGAAGACAATGATGACGGGGATGATCGTATGGGCGGCAATGATTTTGCATGCAGAAGATCCGATTGCATTGATGCATCGCGTAAACAATTATCAGATTGCCCATCCGAAGATGAAGGCGGATGATCGTAACTGGGAACGGGGCACTTGGTACACAGGTGTCATGGCTGCCTATAAGGCGACTGGCGACCAGCCGTTTCTGGATCAGTGCCTCAAATGGGGCGAACAGCATCAGTGGGCGATTGGAACTGAAAAACAGGGAGCCAACAGACTTTTCTGTGTCGAGACGTGGGCAGAGCTTTCGCTGCTCAAAAAAGATCCAGCTATGATCGCTCCAGCCCTCAAGCAACTTAATACGCCTTCCTTCAATTCGCCCGTGGGTCCGACGGGTGTCTGGTACTTGGAAGGATTGCGCCGTTATGCAGACTCGCTCTATGGAGCCTGCACACTGGCCATGCTCTCCAAGGCGACTGGCGATCAGAAATACGTGGGGTACATGCATGCGTTCTTCTGGGATGTCCACAATGAGTTGTTCGATCGGAACGATCATTTGTTCTATCGCGATAATCGCTTCATTGAGCAGCGGACGAAGAACAGCAAAAAGATTTTCTGGTCGCGCGGCAATGGCTGGGTGATGGGCGGCATTGTGCGAGTGCTGGAATATCTGCCGGAGAGCGATCCGCAGCGCGGACGCTATGTCGAACTTCTAAGGCAGATGTCGGAAGCTATTGCAAAGAATCAGCGCGCAGATGGCTTGTGGAGTCCGAATTTAGGGGATGCTGAAGAGCCGAACAGTCCGGAGA
>JBAXCC010000005.1:0-35097 GCA_037141675.1 bacterium
ATGGACCCCATCTATCTGCCGGATGGACGCATCCTGTTTTCAACGTCGCGTGGTAATTCGTATGTGCGGTGCCTGCCTCAATCGGCCTCGACCGTTCTGGCTCGCTGTGATCCGGATGGCAAGAACATCGTCATGATTTCCCGCAACAACGAACCTGATTATACACCGTCTCTCCTCCCCGACGGACGCGTTCTGTATACGCGCTGGGAATACACGGAACGTCCCTTGTGGCGACTACAGAAACTCTGGACCGTCAATCCCGACGGAACCGGTGAAGCGCTGTACTGGGGCAATGGCAGCGCCTATCCTGACATGCTATGGGAAGCGCGTCCCGTGCCTGGCAGTGGACAGGTCATGTTTGTGGGCGTAGGGCATCACAATGTGGTGACCGGATGCATCGGGCTACTGGATGTCACGCGCGGCTTGCAATTTCCGAACGGCATCACAAAGGTCACGCAAGAGTTACCCTGGCCCGAAGTCGGCGACCCCAAAGAAGGTACCCCGGGCGCGTCAGATACTTACCAGCCCCATGGCGCATTATGGTCAGTGCGTAGCCCCTATCCACTCGGCCCGGAAGATTTTCTGGCCTCTGTTGCACGAACGAGCGACGATCCTTTTTCGCTCTACCTCATGGACATCTATGGCAATCGCGAGTTGATTTATACCGGCAAAAAGACCGTCTGGTATGCGCGTCCGTTTCTGCCCCGCACGCCTCCCCCCTCTTTGCCGGATATGGTTGCATGGCCTGCCCCTGGCGAGCAACCAAAAGAGGGCATTCTATTCAGTCCGAATGTCTATGCAGGCATGGAGGGCGTACCCGCTGGAAGCATCAAATATCTGCGCGTCCTCGAAATGGATGCAAAGACCTACAGCATGGGGTTCAAATCCTGGCGCCACTCCGGACCGGCCATTTCCGTGATTCAAGAAGATGGAGTGAAGCGCATCCTGGGGACTGTCCCTGTTCAACCCGATGGCTCTGTTTCGGTCCTCATCCCGTCGGGGCGCGCGCTCCACTTCCAGCTTCTGGATGAGCGTATGAGATGCGTGCAGCTGATGCGTTCCTTCACGGGTGTGATGCCAGGGGAAACGCGCGGGTGCGTCGGCTGCCACTCCTTGCATTCGGGCAGAGCTGACGTAAAAGAGATGCCACAGGCTCTCGCAAAAAAGCCGTCCGTTCTCACTCCTCCGCCCTGGGGCGCAACCACAAGCATCAGTTACGAGCGCTTTTGCCAGCCCATCCTGGACAAGTATTGCGGCTCATGCCATCAAGGCAATGGGAAGGGCCGTGCAAAACTGGATTTAACACTACGGGATGGCGTAGTAGAACAGGGCATAACCGACCCCAAGCTTCTTCCCTTCAAGGAGCCTTACCTGACGCTTATTGGTCCGACATGGAATCAATACAAACCAACTACGACAGGCGCCGGACTCGGATTGGCTGGATGCATCAACGTCGAGACAAAACATAATTACGGAGCGCTCAAGCCCATGACGGTTTTATCGTATACCAGTCCGCTCATCGAACTGGCCACCAGCGGCAAGCACAACAAGGTGAAGATTGAAGGTGAGGATTTGCAACGTCTAATGGCGTGGGTGGATTGCAATTGCGTGTATCGTGGCGACGAGGAAGTGCGCCAAATTCCTGATCCGCCACCGCAAATCGCAGATCGTTTCCCTGTGCCAGTCAAAACACGTACAGCACCCGTCATTTCCAGACTCCATGCCGTGACCGACACACTTCCGTAATGAAAAGTGTTGCGGCGACTTGTCTATAACTTCAAAAGAATTGCCTTATTGCGTGATTGCCTTATTGCCTTATTGAAAATTCAAAGTTTGACGTTCGATGTTGAATGTTCGATGTTCTTATACATTCGTGTGGTTCGCGTCTTTCGGATGCTAAAAAGTTATCTCTTCGGTTGTTCCCGAGGCCCATGGCCTTGGGATTACTTCTGAATAGGCTCGAGATATTGACGCAAGGCAACAGCAAGATTCCTTCCGAACTGCCGGGATGATTGGGCGTTGACCTCTGCTGTGTTCGCGGTTGCGTATGGAATTTCAAATGTACCAGCAAGTCTTACGCCAGGCAACCCCGCGGCCCAACGCCCGAAGCTCATGCCCTGAGAAAAGTTAGCCGCTGTATTCCATGCTTTTCCAAACAGCAAATCATTCGACTGCCGGTAACCCAATGGATTTGGCGAGACCGCCTCCAACAGCGTCCCTAATCGTTGCTGCTGCGCCCAGAGGTTCGTATCGGAGTTGCCGACCTGATAGACCCACTCGTTATTGTCACCCCGTATCCACGGGCAGTGCAAATCTAAAACAACGGCCAGTTTTCCAGACGCCCATTCCGGCGCCTGCTTACGAAGGGCTTCGGTTTCGATGTGAACGCTCGTTCCGTCATAATCGCGATTATGGTCACGAGGTGCGCGGGCCTTTCCCTGGTCGCCGTCCTCCACCCCATCTTTGTCCACAAAGGGAATCACCAGGAACTCGACATGCTCGCGTAGCCACTTGCCCGTCTCATCGTCTGCAAGAACACCTTCAATAACTCCTTCCAAAGCAGTGCTGGCCATCATCTCACAGGCATGATGCCGCGCAGTCAGAAGCACACGATAGCGCGGATCGCCATTTATGCAGCCCACTCGCAATTTTTCTACAGAGCGCCCTTTACGCGTGGTTGCCAGTTGGCCGGGCTCCACAAACGGAGACCCCTCGAAACGTTTGAGGAATCGGGCCCATTCACGTTGCGTGTAAACCATACCGAACGCGAACCACACCTCGCTCTCTGATGAGGGAAAGGTATACGTGAAGCTTTTCTTCGTAAAATCCATATTCAGCCAGCGCCAGGTAAGTCCTTGGTCCACAGACACGGCAGGGCCGCGCGTACCAACAGGCTCGCCATCGGTGAATTGGAAGGTCAATGTGCGCCCCTCTGCGCCACACACGCGAAACGCCCAGTAAAACCACCACTGCGTGCTACCGCGTCGCTCCTGATGCAGATAGACCCTGTCGCCCTCAGAACGTTCGTATCCGATGTTCCCGGCTGGAATCTGTGCATCAACGCGCACCTCGGCGCTCACAGGGAAGATCACTGCCAACACAAGAGCAATTAATGTATAGTTGAACTTCATTCTCAATATTTAAAGCAAACCGTGAATGAGTCGAAACCAATAACCCCCAATAAAATCAATGCTTTAAGGGGGTTTAAGATGGTAGGCCAGGCCGGGATCGAACCGGCGACCTTCAGATTAGGAATCTAACGCTCTGTCCTACTGAGCTACTGGCCTAAATGCTTTATCAAAGCGGTGGTGATTATAAGGGAAGTCACATCCACTATTCAAGGCGATAATGAATATTGCAAGATTTGGAATTTCTCTTGTCGATTCCATCCCCAAGCGAGTATACTCCCGTGCATGATGAAACGAGCGTATACCATAAGTGCGAAGGCTGATCACGCCATGCGAGATACGAGAGGGTTAGTTTGCGCGTTGCTTTGCGCAGGTGTGATGTGCGGGTGCCTAACGCAACACCCAACCGTAACGAAAGCGGCAGTACCTGGCGGCATGGTGCTGGTTCAGGGCGGGTCGCTGACGAATATCGGCAACGGGGCGATCAAGGTCGATTCCTTTTACATTGGCAAGTATGAGGTCACGTGGGCCGAGTGGCAGACAGTGCGGGACTGGGCGACGACGAACGGTTATGACATCGGGAGTGTTGGCGAGGGCAGTGCGACAAACCATCCGGTACATACGGTCAACTGGTACGACTGCGTGAAGTGGTGTAATGCCCGCAGTCAGCAGGAAGGCCGCACGCCAGTCTACACGGCGGGCGGTGTGATTTACAAGAGTGGCCAAATCAATGATGTGTCCGTGAATGCGTCCGCCACCGGTTACCGTCTGCCGACGGACGCGCAATGGGAATTTGCAGCCCGCGGGGGCACACAGAGCCACGGTTACGAATATAGCGGGGGGAACGACTTAAACGCGGTGGGTTGGTATTGGGAAAATGCTTCCGGCTCCACAGTGAGCATGTATGATGGCCGAGGGACGTGGCCTGTGGGACGGAAGACGGCGAATGAGTTGGGTTTGTACGACATGAGCGGAAACGTCTGGGAGTGGTGTTTGGATTGGTATCCAAGATATAAGGGATCGTCCCGCGTGATTCGTGGTGGCAGTTGGGTTAGCAACGCGTACGGTTTACGGTCTGCCCCCTTCTTCCCAGACAACCGCCGCATCAGTATTGGCTTTCGTGCTGTCTTGCCCCCAGGTCAGCAGTGAACGAATGCATGTAAACAAGTGCCTGGACGCGAGACAAAGAATAAGGATAAAATGAGAATAGTCCTAAGCGCAGTAATGGGTCTTTTGGCAGTGGGTATGGCGGCTGGAAGGCCTATGGACATACGTTCCGCCAATCTCGAGCCGAGCCGTAACGGCCGACCGCGGCCTCCTGTCTTGGTGCCGCCGGACGCAACCAACAGTTTGGCATTGGGCTGCCGAGTCACGGCAAGCGCAGAACCGATGCTTCTGGACCGAACGGAGCATTCGTCGCCGCTAGGCGGACTCGCCTGTATTACCGACGGCTATAAGGAACACGACGACGAACACGTCAACCTGCCATCCGGTAGCCAGTGGGTACAGCTTGACCTCGGAAAGACACAGGAGGTCTGGGCTGTCCAAATCTGGCACTGGTACGATTACGGCTGTGCGTATCGCGACGTGGTGGTGCAGCTATCGAACGATTCCGGCTTCACACACGGCGTTGTGACCGTGTTCAACAACGACCACGACAATTCCGCTGGCTTAGGTGCCGGAAAGGAAAAGGAGTACATTGAGAACAATGAGGGGAGATGCTTTCCTGTCGAGGGTGTCCGCGCTCGTTACATCCGGTTCTATAGTAACGGCTCCACAGAGACTCCGGCCAGCCGATATACCGAGATCGAAGTCTACGGGCGCGAACCTGTCACTCGCCTGAGTCGGGAGGAACAGCCGCGTGTGCGACTACGGATCATGATTCCCAAGCCTATCTTTATGTAGCGATGCGAATCGGCTTTGGTCTACCTTTGCCAGAACAAATCGTCGCTTTGCGGGAATATATCGTGAAAAGCAATATCATGCTTGAGGAAGCAGGCATATTCTTTTAATATAGTACACGTTTTACAATACTTAGACAACTAAACACAATTATTAGGAGCAGGTTATGGGAATGTTTGATCAGGTCAAGCAGGCGATGCAGATGCGTAAGGATGCCAAAAAGATTCAGGCTGAAATTGAAGCCATTACATGTGAATATTCAAATGGGGGTATCACGTGTGTCGTCCGAGGCGATTTCACGGTCTTATCATTGAAGATCACCGATGAAGCGCTTGTAGAAGTCAAGGCCGGCAAAAAGGACCGTTTTGAGACCATGCTGAATACCGTCGTTAATGCGGCTCTGAAGAACGTGAAGAAGCAGACGCAGGAAGCTATGGCGAAGATGATGCAGAACGGGGAAATGGGTTCGATGATGGGAGGCTGATGTGGTCCCAGCAGTAGACAACCTTATTCATGCGCTCTCCCGGCTTCCAGGATTGGGAAGACGTTCGGCTGAGCGTGCCGCGCTTGCCTTGATGCGCAAACCGGATCTCATTCTTGATCCGCTTGTGGCAGCACTCCGTGAGGCGCGGGAGGCTGTCTGCTGTTGCCCGGTTTGCGGCGGGTTCACCTCGAAGGATGTGATACCGTGCCGACTCTGCTGTGACACGATTCGGGATGACTCCTTTTTATGTGTCGTCGAGGAGCCTGCTGACATTATTCAGATTGAAAAATCAGGTGGCTTTACGGGACGTTATCATGCGCTCATGGGCAAACTTTCACCTGCCCGGCAAACAGGCGTTTCGGAGTTGCGTCTTCAGGCACTTGCAACTCGCGTAGCCGAGGGCCTCATTAAAGAAGTTGTTCTCGCTCTTAGCACCGACATGGAGGGAGACCTCACATCAGGGTATATTTGCGAGATGCTCAAGCCTTATCCTGTCCGAGTAACACGTCTTGCCTTTGGTCTTCCGGCTGATAGCGGAATAGGTTATTCAGATCCGCTAACACTCAAACGCGCCATGAAAGGACGCCAGGACACGTAACCCCATGATTACACTTGTTATCGATAGATCATCACCACAACCCAGTTTCGCATTATTTGAAGGCACCTCTGTGATATGTACACATACGTGGCAAGGCGAGCCGACACGCGCGCCGGAGTGGATGGCTGAGCTACGTGTAAAGTTAGCGGAATGTAATAAGTCTTTTACATCCATCAATTCCTATGTCAGCGGATTGGGGCCAGGTTCGTTTTCTGGAATACGCGCCTGCTTAGCAGCCATGAACGGCATGGCTCTCCCAACAAAGACACCCGTCCATGGCATTGCAAGTGCGGCAGCAATTGCCAATGAACAACCGGATAACCTTGTCACCGTTGTGGGTGATGCGCGACGGAATCGTCTCTGGTGTGTCACGTATAGCAAAGATAGGACAGCGAAACGCCTGACGCTGATAAACGGGAAAACGCCTTCGCATACGGCAGATGATTTTCAACTGATCGAAGCAAAAAGACTCTCTTCGATTGTCCCTAATCGCTCCCGGATTGTTTCTACAGATTGGTGCAGGCTAGAAGCTCTCTTGAAATCTCAGTTTGATTCAGCACGTTTGATTCAGCACCCCGTATATGTCTCCGCAGAGCAAATCGGCATGCTTTCCCTGGCCGAACCGTCAGCATTAAAACTGGAACCCTCCCCTATTTACTTGCATCCGGCTGTGTAGACTTGGGAAAGAAAAAGCCTTCATGTTTTCAATCCCCAATATAGGATTCGTACACGATTTACGAAAACGTGTGGAGAAAGTTATTCAGCTTTCTCTATTACTCGTTGCAACCGCTTCTCTTTCAGAGAATGTCTACACGCGGAGCATGAACCGCATTCCGAGCCTAGACCCGGCGGAAGCCGCCTCATCATACGCGATACGCGGCATTCAACTTGCATACGAACCTTTGCTTGAATATGACTACACAGCCCGCCCTTATCGCCTGATTCCCTGTCTTGCCGAGGCTCTTCCCATTATTGAGGACAATGGGCGCGTCCTAATATTTAAAATCAATTCAGAGGCACGCTTCGCTCCGCATGACTGTTTTGGTCCAAACAAGAGTGGACGCCCTGTCACGGCTGCGGATGTCATCTATTCGCTGATGCGAATTGCTGACAAGAAAAATGCGTCCCCTGGCTCATGGGTAGTCACAGATACGATTCTTGGCATGCGCGCATTCGCAGAGCATTCGGGAGGCAAGGATCCAACGAACTACCAGTTTCCAGTCGAGGGGTTAAAAGCTCTGGACGCTCAGACCGTACGCATTGAGCTCACAAAACCCTTACAGGTTTTCCAGCATTATCTCACTATTGGCTATACTGCGGTCATCCCGCACGAAGCCGTCACCTATTACGGGAAAGAGTTTGGCGGGCACACAGTAGGCTCAGGCCCCTATCAGCTTACAGCCTGGCGTCGCAATTATCAGATGACATACGAGCGCAACGTTGACTGGCATGGATGGAAGAAGGGGCCTGCTTCATTGTTGTTAGGCGAGAAACCATTCGACCGCATTGTATATCGCATGATGGAGGATGTAACAACACAATGGCTCTCTTTTATCAAGGGTGAACTTGATTTTCTGGGTGAAGTTTCTACGGATAACTGGGATGTGGTTATTGATGGCTCAGGTGAATTATCCGAGTTTCTTCGCAAAAGAGACATTACGCTTCATGCGGCATCATCTCTTGAAGTGGCGTACATCGGGATCAACATGGACGACCCTGTTTTAGGACCCAACCGAGCTTTGCGCCAGGCTCTGAACTGCGCCTTTGACAGTGCTGCGTGGGAACGCTTTTACAATCACCGGACCGTACAGGCAACGGGGCCTGTACCTTTAAAAACACAGGGCCGGCTTGAAACGCCTTTCCCATATGCCTACAATTTGGAACGGGCCAAAAAGCTGATGATTGAAGCGGGCTACCCTAATGGTATTGACGCAAAAACTGGAAGACGACTAGAGTTGCAACTGGATATTGGAAGAACAACACAGGAGATTCGTGAATCAACAGAATTACTGGCTTCGTTTTATGAAAAGATCGGCATTTCTCTGATACCACAATACCAGAACTGGCCGACCTTCCTGAAACGCGTGTCGAATCGCCAGGCCCAACTCTTTCGTCTCACATGGGTTGGCGACTATCCTGACGCTGAAAACTTTATTCAACTCTTTTACAGTCATAAGGTCTCTCCAGGCCCCAACCGTGCAAACTATGTGAATGCATCCGTTGATGCGCTTTATGAAAAAGCATGCTTAACCATCAACGACGCAGAGCGCAATAAACTGTGGCAAGAAGCCCAAACCATTATCCGCGAAGATTGCCCTTGGATATTCTTGCATTACCCGTCCGTTAACACATTGACCCATTCACGTCTGGCCGGTTTTACACCCTCTGACTTTCCGTATGGGACAGAAAAGTATTTTCGTTGCAAATAGGAGTTAATCATGCATAAAGTTGATTTATCTGTTGATCTCGGCGGCATTCGCATGGCAAACCCGGTCACGGTTGCATCTGGCACGTTTGGTTACGGGAAAGAATATGCGGACCTCGTGGATGTGACCAAACTAGGGGCCGTCACAGTCAAAGGAATTCGTCTCCAGGCGTGGAATGGCAACCCCCTGCCGCGACATGTTGAAGTCCCCGGGGGAATGATTAACGCCATTGGCCTGCAGGGGCCAGGGGTGGAAGGATTTATCCGCGACTATATGCCTTTTTTGCAGAAGGTCGGCGTGCCGGTCATTGTCAACATCTGGGGGACTAGCACAGAAGAATATGCGGAAGTCGCGCGCCATCTGAGCGATGTCCCAGGCGTTTCAGGCCTTGAACTCAATATTTCGTGCCCCAACGTCAAGGAAGGCGGACATGCGTTCGGAACTGATCCGAAGACTGTCGCAAACCTGATTTCAATTGTTCGCGCGGCAACTTCCTTGCCGATCCTCCCAAAACTGGCTCCGAATGTTCCAGATATCAAGGTCTTTGTCCGCGCAGCGCAGGAATCTGGCGCCAATGCGATCTCTATGATCAATACGATTCCTGCTATGGCCATTGATATTGAAACCCGAAAGCCTATTCTTGCCAACAAAGTTGGCGGACTCTCAGGCTCAGCCATTCATCCTGTGGCGGTCAAACTCGTGTACGAAGCCGCGCAAGTTGCGACTGTTCCGATTCTGGCCATGGGCGGAATTATGGGACCCGACGATGCGATTGAGCTCCTGATTGCCGGCGCAACAGCCGTCGCGGTTGGCACGGCAAACTTCATTGACCCATCGACGCCCTTACGCGTCATCGATGGTATTGCGGCCTATCTGGAACGCCACGACATGTCATCCATGAAAAGCCTTACAAGGTCTATAATCGTCTAGCCACAGTTCTTTTTGCGGATTCGAGCTTGACTGTAGAGAGTCCATGCTTGAAAATGAGTTTATCACTTTCCATCTCCTTGAGGGAATCATGGGCATAATCATTGATCACGAGGCGCGACGCCAAGAAATCATCGTAAAAGCAATCCAGCTCTTTGCCGAGCAGGGATATGATGGTGTAACGTATCAAAAGATCGCGGACAGTTGCAATATCGCAAGAACAACCCTCTACAAATACTTTCATAACAAACGACAGATTTTTACCTACGCCATCTGGGAAGCGTCAACGATCTCTAACCAGGTGTTTGCCTACATTCTCAACCCGAAGGATAGCGCGACCGTCAGATTGGAACGACTCCTGGAAGCCGTTCTGAAAATGCTTTTCGAACGTCATTTAATGATGATCGTGGTGCTTGATTACTTGCTGGCTATTCAGCGGACCGGACGGAATCTCAAACGAAACATTGCACGACACACCATCACCTTTAAACGCCTTCTGTTGCGCTTAATTTTAGAAGGCATAAGAAAAGGCGAACTAGACTGTATAAATCCACGTGCAGCAACGGAGCTAATTTACACGCAGTTAGAGGCCACCATTTTGCGGTTAACGATTAGCCAGAATGCTAATTATGATGAATCGCTTGCCCTCATACACCAAGTTCTCGATCTTTACAGAAAGAAACCGAATTAATCCCATGTATCGATTGACTACTATAGACAATCTCGTTTTGGAAGCCACCGCCACTACTCATAAAAACAAATGGGTGTCTATCAGTAAAATTTATGCACTGCGAGTCAGCATCGCACTGTCTGTCCTAACGTGTTGTACTGTCGCAACCGGAAAAGATGATGTACAGTATAAACCAAGGGACTACACACCATCCAAGACATTACGTTCAAACACATACGAACCCAAAACGTATGCGCCAAAACCTCAAACATCGTCAAAACAGTTTGAAGGCAAATCCGCTGATAGCAAAACATTCGCCGATCCGAAATCACTTTCAGAAAAAACAATGGACGCTACTACGCCGTTCACTGGTAAGACTGTAGATAAGCCGTCTGCGGTCGAAGGCAAGATATACAAGCAAGGAGAATCCGCTTTCCCCTCAACAATTTCCGTCGATAAATCGCTTGCCTCTCAAGAGAAGAAACCCTTTCTTGTCTCCTCAAATAGTTCTCCTTTTATTGTAACGGAACGTCCGGAGGAGAAAAATCCACTGCTTGAACCTAAACAAGGCATCAAAGCACCTGTAGAGACACCGCCCACGAAGGATGAGAATAAATGATTTCCGACTCGCCTTTTTCGGCCTGGGGCATATTGCCTGATGAATGGAAACCTCTCTGCATTGAACTGGGGATTCCACCTTTTCGCGCCACACAAATCTTAAATGGTCTCTACCAAAATTTCGCAACCGCGTGGCAGGACATCACAACGCTTCCAAAAGAATTGCGAGATATCCTCGAGTCACGCATCTTGCTTAAAGCTCTCGAAGTCGTGACCGTGCAAGAGGCAGAAGACGGCGTAGCGAAACTCCTACTTGGATGCGCAGATGGCGAGCGCATCGAAACTGTGCTCATCCCGTCTAAGGGAAGGATGACACAATGCATCTCTACTCAGGTCGGTTGTAATTTCAAGTGCGCCTTTTGCGCAAGCGGTCAATATGGTCGTGTGCGCAACCTGACTGCTGCTGAAATAGTCGGGCAGGTCATGGTTGCGTGCGACAGGATGCGCGCAAGTGAAAAGAGCCCAATGCCCACCGAGAATTCGCCAGGCAAGAAAGTTGAGTTGCCACGTCCGGGGAATATTGTTGTCATGGGCATGGGTGAACCTTTTGACAATTACGACAACATGATCCGCGCATTAAAGATTCTCAACAACCAAAAGGGAATCAATATTGGTGCTCGCCACATCACCATTAGCACCTGCGGCGTGATCCCTGGCATCCAGCGCCTTTCTGACGAAGGCCTACAGTTTGAATTATCGGTTTCTCTTCATGCGCCAACAGATGAACTTCGCAGCCAGATTGTCCCTGTCAACAAGCGGTGGCCCATTGCGGAACTTATTGAAACCTGCCGCTCCTACTTTGAAAAGACAAACCGCCTGGTAACCTTTGAATACACACTTGTTAAGAACCTCAACGATCGCCCACAGCACGCTGAGGCCCTTATCAAGTTACTACGAAAGTTGCCGTGCAAAATTAACCTTATTCCTCTGAGTCCTGTCGAGGGCTTTAATGGCGAACGCCCGAATGATAGCGTCTGTCTTGGGTTCCTCGACACGCTGATTAAGGCTGGCTTCAATACCACGCTCCGGAAGTCCAGAGGCAAAGAGGTTGATGCCGCTTGCGGCCAACTCCGACTTCGCAACATGACGTGAACGCCAAAAGGGATTAGCGGCGTGACCGCAACAACTCAGCCCTGACAAACCGGCCAGATGGACTGAGATCGTCCAAAGTCCAGCCACCAAGCGGACTTGCTTTCGGACGCAGAGCCGCAGAGGTCTCGACCTTGTCGGCGATGGACCAATTGCACCAGCTCAGATTGTGCTTCTCCATAAACGTAAACCACAGGCTGCACTCCTCCTCGTCCAATTTACCATTGCCGCTGGCCTCACATGTCCCCCACTCTGTCACGAAAAGTGCAACGCCCTTAGCAAGCGCCGTGCGGGCCTTCTGCCGCAACGATTCTTTATGGGTCGCCGCATAGAAGTGAAGCGAATATGCGAGGTTTTCTCCTTTGACGGGATTTGAGGCTGCCTTGTCAACATCCTGCGACCATGTCTGCGTACCAAGCACTATCAGGTTGTCAGGATCAATCGCGCGAATCTTCGCAACAACAGCCTCATGATAGGGCTTGATGACAGTTACCCAGTCATGCTTGGCAAGCGGCTCATTCCACGTCTCGTAAATGATATTCGGTCTCTTGCCGTATGTGCGAGCGATTTCCTCGAAAAAGGCGATAGCCTGAGCCTGATGCTCATAGGCGTTGTGGTCGTGCCAGTCCACAACGACATACATGCCGCAATCGACAGCCGCCTGAATAACAACTTTCGCTTTGGCTATCTCCTTCTCGGGATGCCCAAGCACGCCGTCAGGTGTAACACCAACTGCTACGCGTACAACGTCGCAGGCCCAATCTTTGCGCAACCAAAGCACAGCGTTGGTCGTATAGTACTGTCCCATCCACTGGCTCCAGAAGAAGGACATGCCACGTAGGACCGCAGGATTTCCTGCGCGATCGAGGATGCGATTGCCCTCAACGCGCAAGGCCCCGTGACGTTCGACTGGCGTGATTCCGGTTGAAGCATAAACTGCTGTAAGTGTGAGCACGATTAGAACAGAGGATAGACAAAGAGATGATTTTCGTTGATTTTTCATAATTTTGTTACTTTACTAGCGCATCGCGTACTTCGCTGAAGCACTTAACTGCAAATGCGAGGTCGTCCCTCGTATGCGCCGCCGAGACTTGGGTGCGAATACGAGCCTGTCCTTGTGGCACAACTGGGAAAAAGAAGCCAACCACATACACACCCTTTTCAAGCATGAGCGCAGACATTTCCTGCGCAATGCGAGCATCACCCAGCATGATGGGCACAATGGGATGCTCGCCGGGCTTAATCGTAAACCCAGCATCTGTCAACGCCTGACGATACCAGACCGTGTTTTCACGCAAACGCACTAGGGCATCCGGAAGGGTCTCCAGCAAATCAATTGCTTTAATCGCTGCTCCTGCAATAGCTGGTGACAACGAATTACTAAACAGATAGGGACGTGAACGCTGCCGCAACAATTCGATAATCTCCTTACGGGCTGAAGTGTATCCCCCCCCTGCCCCGCCAAGCGCTTTGCCAAATGTTCCCGTGATGATATCCACACGGCCCATGGCACCATTATATTCATGCGAACCGCGTCCACTCTTGCCAATAAAGCCAACGGCGTGTGAATCATCAACCATGACCATTGCGCCATATTGGTCAGCCAGGTCGCAAATCGCCTTTACATTCGCGATGGTGCCATCCATGGAAAATACGCCATCCGTAGCAATCAATTTAAACCGTGTTGATCCAGCGGCCTTCAGCTGTACTTCTAAATCAGCCATGTCGTTATTTGCATAACGGAAGCGCTGCGCCTTGCACAGGCGTATGCCATCAATAATGCTCGCATGATTCAGCGCGTCACTGATAATAGCATCCTCTGCACCAAGCAATGTTTCAAAAAGCCCGCCATTTGCATCAAAGCATGAGCTGTATAGGATGGTATCGTCCATTCCGAGGAAAGCCGAAAGCTTGGCCTCCAACTGTTTATGGATGTCCTGCGTACCGCAAATAAAACGGACGGAAGCAAGACCGAAACCATGCGAATCAAGAGCAGCTTTAGCCGCCTTTATAATTTCCGGATGACTTGCAAAACCCAGATAATTGTTTGCGCACAGGTTGAGAACCTTCTGTCCGGAGGTGGTTCGAATCCATGCTGATTGCGGCGTCGCAATAAAGCGCTCATTCTTAAAAAGCCCATCGTTTCGAATGGACGCTAGCACAGCTTCAAGATGCTGCTTAATTGTATACATAAGGAACTACTCCCACGACAGAATAACTTTTCCAGAATTACCCGAACGCATAGCTTCGAACCCTTTTTCAAATTCAGTATAGTGATACCGATGGGTAATGATGGGGGAAATATCAAGCCCTGATTCGACCATGGCACTCATCTTATACCACGTCTCATACATTTCCCGACCATATACGCCTTTAATGGTCAACCCGTTAAAGGTAACCTTATTCCAATCGATCACGGTATTATCTGGCAAGATCCCTAGTTGCGCAATTTTTCCACCGTGGCACATATTATCAATCATCGTGTTTAGGGCCGAGCCGTTTCCAGACATTTCAAGTCCGACATCAAAACCCTCCTTCATGCCAAGATCTTTCTGAACATCCGCCAGCGATTCCTTTGTCACGTTTACTGCGCGATCAATATTGAACTTCTGGGCCAATTCCAAGCGATAGGGATTCACATCGGTAATCACGACATAACGGGCGCCTGCCTTCTTTGCAATCGCGGCGGCCATGATTCCGATCGGGCCTGCGCCAGTCACCAACACGTCTTCGCCGACAAGATTGAAGGAGAGGGCCGTGTGCGTCGCGTTTCCCAGCGGATCAAAAATTGAGAGGATTTCATCCGAAATAAGCGGACTCCCATGCCAGATATTAGAGACAGGAATGGACAAGTATTCTGCAAATGCACCATTCCTGTTCACACCGACTCCCTTGGTCTGGGCACAGAGATGTGAACGACCCGCTAGACAGTTGCGACAACGACCGCAGACAATATGACCCTCGCCGCTCACAACATCTCCGATTTTTACTGCATGCACATTGGATCCCACCGCAGCAACAACCCCCATAAATTCATGTCCGATGGTCATGGGAACTGGAATTGTACGTTGTGACCAAGCGTCCCAATTATAAATATGGACATCTGTACCACAAATAGCCGTCTTACGTATTTTAATCAAAACATCGTCATTTCCAGTTTCGGGAAAAGGAACATCACATAGCGTTAAACCAGTGCTTGCGTTAGCTTTTACCAATGCTTTCATATTGCACAATACCTCCATTTATTATTAATATGATATCATATTTAGACAAGAACGGCAATCACGAAAACAGGCGACAACTATTTTTGAATACCATTTGACAACCCATCTAGTAAAGAGTTACTATTAAAAAATAAAAGAATTTCAAACAATGGAGCTAACCATGAATCATACGTGTTTGTACAGGATCATGCTTGCAAGCGTAACGCTTGGGGCTTTAACCAGTTTTGCCCAGACTGTGGGCAAGGTTTTCTTCTTAAAAGGGAATGCTGTATCCTTTACAGAGGCAAACCCCAAGGAAACGAAAGTGATCCAAAATGGTCCTGTGCAAAGCAAAGACATTTTACGCACTGAGGCAAACGCCAACCTGGAAATCGGCTTTTTAGATGCCACAAGTTGCAAACTTGGGCCATCCACGGAGCTTTCGATTGAAGAATATCGGTTTGTTCGCGATCAGCAGAATTCAGCTTTTAAGGCAACCTTGAAAAAAGGGAAAGCTACGTTTTCTACAGGCAAGATGGTCACCGACAATCCTGAAAATTTCAAAATCACAACTCCCTCCGCCACCATTGGTGTACGCGGATGCCTATTCGATTTGAACCAAGAAGAGTCAGATCGCCTTGTCATAACTGTTCTTGAGGTTGGAAAAACGAACGGGCCATCCATTTTCGTCAAAACCCTCAGTGGCGTAAAATATGAGTTTAGCGCTGCTGGATTCGTTATCATCCAAAACAATCAGATTATTAAATCCGGCCCAACAATGACCCCCACTTCTCCGATGGCTCCAATGCCACTCAACAATATCCCAATCAATCGCGTTATTCAACTTGATAAGCCACCATCTTCACATGAACCCTATAATTGACACCCCTATTATTCCATTTTCTTAAGAGTTCTTATTGAGGAAAAACATGAAAAAAACAACACTTTGCGCCGCAGCCTTCTTATTTGCAATAAATCTGATTGGAGCAACCCCCCAAGAGGAATTCACTGCGGCTTCAGATGCATTATTTAGCGCACCAAACCCAACTGTTGATATGCATCTCCGACTCGCAGATGCAGCGGTTGCTGTTGGGATGTCGACCATTGCGATACCCGTCTATGAGCGTGTTATTAATTTGGGGGCAGACACCGCTACAACGCGAGAAAAATTGGCAAAGTGCTACGAGCGCGTTGGCCTGTATGCGGATGCACGCGATATGTATCGCATGATATTGAAAATGAATCCTGCTGAAGAGATTAGAGATACCGCAGCTGCAAAAGCCAAAGAAATGTCACGCCTTGTGACGCCTTCATGGGCTGTCAGCGGGAAAATTACCACGGCCTTTTTCTATGATTCAAATGTCAATTATGCACCCGACAGCGTTAATCTTACTTTCTGGGGGTTACCGAGCGGGGAGACTTCATTTGAATCAGTGGGAGCATCCCTTGCTGGTAGCGTTGACGCCTCCTATCAGTTGCCAGATTCGGATTGGTCACTATTCACCCGTGCTAACCTCTACAGTTACAATGTCGAGGAAGGGCAGAATTACAGCCTTTATTACGGCTCCCTTACACTGGGACCTCGCCTGAGGATGGAGAAATCCACTTTAGAGTTGCCACTACAAGTCGATTATTTTGGCAGAGGCGGCATCAATAAATTTTTCTCGTATGGATTCATGCCTACCTACTCGTACATGCAATCCAAAACGCTCTGCCATACGTTGCGCGCGGGTATTGAGAACCGTTATTACCTAAATGTTCCGGACAAAACCTTGTACCGCCAAGACGCCATATTCTATTCACTTCAGTATGCTGTGCGCAAAAGCTTTGAGACCCTTCCTTTGGGCGTCACTCTTTCTGTTCGCCCTGGGTACGAAGATACCGACATGAAGGGTTTTGATGGCGCCCATCTCGAAACCTCTGCTATGCTCGATTACAAAGTTATGCCAACGATTACACTTTATGGCGGCTTATTAGGATACTGGGGATGGTATCGGGGTGAAATGCCCGGGCAAACGAAAATCCGCAACGACGAACAAATCGAAGGCGTTATTGGAATCCAGAAGGCATGGTGGAACAGCTGGACAACGGACTTTTCGTATCGCTACACAGATAACCAATCCTCAATAGCGGACTTTAATTATAATCGTCATGTCGTAACTCTGTCCGTGAGTTATCAATTTTAAACACACTATGGAATCCCCTGTACTATCGTTCCCTACATTTGAAGCCGCTGGCGTCCGGGGTAGCCACGTGACGACAGATGTACACTTTGACTATTACGGGGGAGATACTACTTGTTTATTATTAACTAGTCTCTCTGGGGAGCATTTGCTCGTTGACGGAGGATCTGGACTTTTTAGGTTTAATCCCGTCATTAATGATGACGCTGAAATAGCTGTATTTGTATCACATCCACATTTTGACCATATTCAAGGGTTTTTCTTTCTTGATACTTTTTACAAGAAGGGGAAAAAAATTATAGTACACTGTTCGGCTGCAACACAGAGTGCGCTTTTGCATTTATTTGCCCCCCCCTACTTTCCGATCTCGCTCGCCGAGTTGCCCTCGCCGCCACTCTGGGATATTTTTCCAAACGAAGCGGATTGCGTTACATTTAGCACACCATCTTTCCATTGTGAAGCTATGCCAATCCCACACCCTGGAGGGGCTTACGCCCTGCTGGCAACAGAAAAAGAAACAAAGCAGACAATCCTTATCTTAAATGATATTGAAATCTTTCCAGATGAGCCCTTCCAAAATCAAACCGGCTTAAAACCTCTTTTGAAATGCACATCTACACACAAAACCATTGACACTTTAATCATTGATGCAATGTATGAACCTGCTGAAATGCCAGCTCGCAAGGGCTGGGGACACACCGATTTTATGACCGCCATTGCATTTGGCAAACATCTACGCGCACAAAACATCTGTCTTTCGCATCATAATCCAACCGCATCTGACGCAGTTTTAGCCGACCGTCAACGGGCTATCGCAGAACACAACGTTTCAATCCTTCGTCAGCATCACATACTCCCTTGGAAGGTCTAAACATGAAGCAACTTATTTCTGGCATCCTGGCGTATGCGGATGTCATTTTAGTTTTTATCTTAACATTGATTGTTGCAAGTTTAATTCAATATAAATTAAAGCATTTGAAGCTTAATCCGCTGACAAAAAAACATCGTGTTTTATCTTCTATAGCACATTTTGTTTTTCCTCTTTTAGTACTCATCATTTCGCTCCTTTTTTTCTACTACCGGGACTGCAGCGCCTACCCTTTTTATAATGCGTGGCTGATCTTATGGGCCACACTCACGTTTCTAAGCATAGCCGATATCCTTTTCGTTGAAATTTCGGTTACACTCTTCGGGAAATGCCAGGTACCGAAAGTACTTCGAAACCTCACACAAGGCATCATCTTCGCCATCATTCTTTGCTTAGTGCTGAAATTTGTTTTTGATATTAAGGACCTTAGCGTATTGATGACCTCATCGGCCATCTTGACGGGTATCATCGGTTTTGCTATGCAAGGCATCTTCAGCAATTTGCTTGCAGGCACAGTCATACACTCCTCCGGACGGTTCAACATTGGTGACTGGGTTAAAATTGGCAACCTTGATGGACATATTACGCAAATCAATTGGAGCGACACATGGATCACAACACTTTCAGGAAACCTCGTTTCGGTCCCCAATGCCTCCGTCCTCTCATCGACAATTATTAACAACTCAGCTCCTACGCGTAGCGGCCGCCTGAACCTCCCCATTACGGCAAGCTATGACGATCCTCCGCACGCTGTGAAGCAATGCCTCATGGAGGCGGCGATGGAATGTAAATATACAACCTCCCATCCCGTGCCTCCCAATGTGTTACTCACCTCCTATTCAGATTTTGCTGTCAATTATGAACTCCGTGTCTGGCTAGCAGATTACAACAATTATGATATGGCTATTGGCGCGATCAACGAGGCGATCTGGTATAAATTTAAACGAAAAGGAATCGAGATCCCATTTCCCATGTCAGGTAAACTCATGGAAAGTTTCCTGAATGCTGCCGCGCGGATTAATCAGATTGCACCACCTGAACCAGGCGATGCCGAGCACATCCTCATCGATCTATTCAAAAGTGATTTTGTACGAAAATTAATCCCATCAACAACGCTGTCACACGATCAGCTTCCAGACCTTTTCCGCACTGTTGCGCATGAATTTTATCGCGTCACGTTCACTGCTGGCGAATATATCTTTCTGCAAGGCGAAAAGGATGATGAAGCTCTCTATATCCTCATCGATGGAAAGCTCATGGGTGAGATGCGCCTTGCCGATGGCAAGACGGCTCGTTTTGATCCTGAACCGGGAAGCCTCCTTGGAGAAATGAGCTTTCTCACTGGCGCTCCGAGGGCTGCAACAATCAAAGTTTTGCAGACATCGCACCTTCTCAAAGTTTCTCCATCAACCATGCGAAAACTTGTCCATGCTGTTCCTCCGCTCATGGATGCGCTCTCTCAACTGGCAGTTGAACGCACACAGCAGATCGAATCATCTCTTTCCAAGACGCTTTCCCAAGAAAAGACTGACCAGATCAGGAAATCCATGTTCAGGCGATTTTGGAATGTCTTCATGCGAGACGATGACAAATGACACCATCGGCGAAACAGAATTTTTGCGGAATGCTTGCAGGGAGCGTCGGCGTTTTTCTAGCTTTAGCTATTTTATTTTTAAAAGATTCAGTTCCTACTTTGGACCGCTTAACCGCTGTGCTAGAAGACCTGTCTGTGCGATATGCAGCCAAACCCTATCAATCGACGGACATCGTTGTACTTGATATCGACGAAACTTCAATTGCTAAGCTGGGACAATGGCCATGGACACGTTACCGTCTGGCACAAGTACTCACCAAGTTAAGAGAGATGGGTACTGCAGCTGTTGCACTCGACTTTATTTTTTCTGAGCCAGACCGGACGTCACCTGCACAAATCAAATCGCTTTGGGAGTCTGTCCACGGTGCACCGCTAACCAACAACACGTTTACTTCAATTCCTGATTTTGATGAAACGTTTGCTGCTGCTCTTTCCGAAAATGGTCGAGCTATTCTTGGATGCGCCTTTTACCTGAGCCAGGTGCAGGTTTCTGTTGCAGATGATCCTCTTTACCTCCGACGCTGGAATAACATTGAGACAGATTCATCCATTGTACCAACCGGCCTAACACCAGCCTCCTCAGCTATTTTTCCTTTGCCGTCACTCCGCACGGCCACGCGGCACGACACCGGGTTCCTCACAATTACTCCAGACTATGACCGCATCATCCGGCGTACCCCAATGATCATCCAATATGGGAAGAATATCTATTCTGCCCTTTCTATCGAGGCCGTTCGACTCTACCTCCGAAAGCGTAACAACCTATATCGCCTAGCCCCTAGTACGGGTCGGCTTGTGTCTATCAATCTACACGACAGATCAATCAACCTTGATCCTGGCGGCGTGGCAATTATCAATTATCGCAACAACCTTCCCCCGACATATCCCGTGCACAAGCTCATCTCGAGCGAGATCCCCAAGGCAGCTCTTGACGGAAAAATCGTCTTTCTTGGGACCTCTGCGATTGGACTTCATGATCTCGTGAATACGCCCCTCAGTAAAAGCATATCCGGCGTCTACGTCCATACAACGCTAGCCGACAATATGCTAGCCAATGATCTATTACATACGATCCCCAAGTCGATTTGGACAGGATTCATTGCCATCTTGGGGATAATCTCTATTGCGGCAGGGCTTTATCTTTCTATACCGCTGGGAACATTTATCGCCGTCCTGCTGGCATTCGGAACATTTGCTGTTACTATCTATCTTCGCACGTTAGTGTATGCGGCATCACCATTCGAACCTCTTGCGGCGATCTGCCTTGGATACATGTTAACGGCACTCGTACGGTTCATCATTATCGACAAACAGCGCAAAGTCGTGAGAGCTATGTTTGGCTCAATGGTGTCTCCTAAAATCTTAAGCCATCTCGAGCACATGGCCTCAGGAAACCTCGCTCTACAAGGCGAACGCAGGATCGTTACAGTACTTTTCACCGACCTTGAGTCATTTACCTCCATTTCAGAAAAACTTCCGCCCAAAAAACTGACCGACTTAATGCGTGAATATTTTGAACCAATGACCGAAATTTGCCTCCGACACAACGCCTACATCAATAAATTTATCGGAGATGCCATTATGGCTGTTTACAATGTGCCTACTGAACTCTCAAACCATGTGGAGGAAGCCGTACACTCCGCTATTGAGATGCAAACAAAACTTGCAGAACTCCGCCCGCTCTTTGAACAAAAATACGGAGTGACCGTGCGCATGCGCATCGGAATTCACACGGGGGAGGCGACTGCCGGCAACATAGGGTCAGAGAGGCGATTTGAATACACCGTTCTCGGAGATACCGTGAACTTAGCGTCTCGTCTTGAAGGCGAAAACAAAAAACACGGTACGTGGATTCTCATTTCAGACGCTGTTAGAGAACAAATTCCATCGACCATCTCAACACGGCTTGTCGGCGAAGTGACCGTACGGAATCGCAAGGAAGCAGTTCTAGTTCATGAAGTCCGACTTCCATAACGGTTGCTTCATGCGTCTAGGCGCCACAAAGAACGCCGTCTTCCTTTCCCAACATTTCAGCTCACTACGAACAGCAGCAAGAATCAGAAGAACAGCAACACGAGTTGGACGACACTGCAGCCCCTGCCAAACCCTCAGAAAACTTGCGCATGGCTTTTGATGCACCTTTTTCTACTTCACGTCCCACTTGAATTGCAGTAGCAATTTCCTCTGCGCTCAACCCCTTCTGACGTCCCGCTTCAACGTGATAGGTCAGGCAGGGCTGGCAATGTGCTGTTACGGAGGCACCAATTGCAATCAATTCAACTATTTTCTCGTCCATATTAACTCCTTAAAAGGTCATTACATTATACTTTAAACAGGATTCTATCAAGCTCGTTTTGAATTCTAAAAAAAATGCGCACAGGATAGACATGTGCCATATTTTATGGCATACTATAATTAAATTTGAAAGGGTTATCATGGAAAATGCAGCAATGATTGCGCGAGCGAAGCAAGTCATGGAAATCGAAATAGAAGGACTTCGATTAGCGCAAGGCGACCTAGGTGAAGGATTCATTAAAGCCGTTCGATTGATTCTTAAAACTTTGGATAACGGCGGAAAGATTATCTGCACAGGCGTAGGGAAGAATCTCCATATTGCTGAGAAACTTTCGGCTACACTAGCCAGTACTGGCTCGAAAAGTGTCTTTATGAATCCCATGCAGGCGATGCACGGCGACCTTGGAATGATTGCGGAACATGATGTACTACTGGCACTTAGCTTCTCTGGCGAGTCGGATGAAGTCATCAAACTTATTCCTGCTGTCCGCCGCTTAAACATTCATGTCATTGGCATGGTTGGGAACACGGATAACTCCCTCGCTCGCATGAGTGACGTTGTTCTTTGCATTAAAATTGACAAGGAGGCCTGCCCATTTGGCATGGCGCCTACAACCAGTACTACCGCGACACTTGCCGTAGGTGACGCCCTAGCCATGGTGTTGCTTGATGCCCGGAAGTTCAAAAAAGAGAACTATGCCAAGCTCCACCCGTCTGGTGCAATCGGTCGTGCGTTAGTTCTTCATGTATATGACATCATGCGAACAGGCGATAAAATTGCACGTCTCACAGAGTCAGCAACTGTCAAGGATGCGATCATGGCAATGACCGCTGCAAAGAGCGGAGCCGCACTCATTGCAGATGAAAAGGGACATCTTGCCGGCATCTTTACAGACGGTGATTTACGCCGCCAACTCTCAAATGGCGAAAATATTTTGAACGCAAGCGTTTCCGAGTATATGACGAAAAAGCCTGTCTTTGTGAAGACCGATGCATATGCAGTAGATGTCTTACGTGTCTTTGAAAAATTCAAAATCGACGATCTCCCCGTTGTTGATGAAAATGGGTTGCTGGCTGGTTATGTGGATATCCAAGATCTTCCTAAGATGAAAGTGATGTAGCCATGATTGTACAAACCATGGACAATGCTATAGCTATTTTCAAAAGCGGCGGCCCCGTGATGTGGCCAATTTTAGCCAGCTCACTTCTGGGATTTACAATAGCTTGTGAGCGCCTATTTGCCTTTTGGAAATATAATTTCGCCAATTATTTTTTCGCATCCAAGCAGCGTCAGATTATTGCACTGACACGGGAAGGCAAGTACAGCGAAGCACTTGTGCTTGCAAAAAGCTCTGAATCACCTATTTGTTATATTTTCGCCCAGGCGCTTGAACATCGGGAAGCTGGCTTTACAGAAACACTCGAGGCAACGTCACAACAAACAATTGATCGTCTTCGAAGAGGGTTTTCCATGCTCGACACCGTGATCACTGTTTCGCCGATGCTTGGTATTCTGGGAACAGTAACAGGAATCATCAACACCTTTCATGTATTGAGTGTTGCAGGCATCGAAAATCCGGCCGGAGCAACAGCAGGTATCGCAGAAGCCCTAATTACCACCGCAGCTGGACTCATCGTAGCTATTGGGTGCCTCTTCCCTTTTAATTTTTTTGTTGCACAGCTCAAACGACGCACACATGAACTTGATCAACTGATTCACCAGATGGAAATCGCCTACAACACCAGTGCACAGAAGAAAACGGTTCCTCCAATCGCACTCTAATGACGAGTTAAACAACCTGAGCACATGAAACTTGTTTCCGGATACGAAGACCGCCCAGCACGATTAGAAATGATATCTCTCATGGATGTCATGTTTTTAATTCTTGTGTTTTTTGTCTATTCAATCTTTTCCATGTCTGTTCACCGTGGCATTAAAGTAAATCTTCCTGCAGCAACGGGCACACAGGAGAGAGGGGAGATGGTAACGGTAACCCTGACAGCAGAAAACACGCTGTATTTAAATAAGCGTCCAATGAAATTGGATGACCTGATCCCCTTAGCCGCAGGACTTTGCAAGGAAAAGAATCTTCCTGTCCTGATTAGCGCAGACCAGAAGGCGGAACTCGGCAGGGGAATCGAACTCCTATCCAAATTAAAAAAATCTGGTATTGAACGGGTTACTTTTCAAATCGATGACCAAATTAAAAAATGAACTCCTTGTGTGATGATAATCGTCAAACTGAGCATATATGGTGGAAAGGACTAATTATAGTTTAAGTTTTATTTTTGCGCTCATTATCCACGTGATCGCTCTTTTTCTGTTGGGCATATCCTCCATGACGAAACACGATGACGAGGGCGTTTTGCAACCATTGTCAGACATGTTGACCCTTTCACTAGTTGAAGATTTTCTTTCCGACAATCCGTCCCCAAAAAACGCAGACACTGCACCTCGTCCTCAACCCGATACGCACCTAGCGCTTTTTCATGCTCCGCAGCCCATTCCGGAAGCACCCCTGTTTAACGATCGCTTAAATGAAATGGTTGATATACCCAAACATACGCTCTCCGATTATTCGCCTCCTCCACCTGCTATTCTCATTCAAACGCCATCGTCTCTTCCCGACAAGACGGTCATGCCAACCCTCTCAACCCTCCTGGTGAGCCAGGAAGCAACAGATCCTGATTCCTTGCACACGGACTCAACTGGTGGCGTATTACAAGGGGCTATCAGCGCTCCAACAACAATAGACAAAACAATCAATCCAAAGTATCCGATGAACTCGCGGAGAAAAGGCGAACAGGGACGTGTCATTTTGGACGTTCTCGTATCAAAGGAAGGCGTGGCAACCTCCATTACGCTTGTCTCCTCCAGCGGGTTCAAGGACTTGGATACAGCGGCAAAAGATGCTGTCATGCTGGCTAAGTTTGAGCCGGGAGAACGTAATGGTAAGCCCATTGAGGCATCTGCGCGAATGACCATTCTCTTTAAATTGAATCAAAACTAACTTTTAGGCAATAAATTGTTACTTTTTGCGTTTAAAAACGTGAAAGGATTTATTATGAAAAAAACGGCGTGGACGCTGATGTGTGCACTTTTTGCTGCTTCTCTTTTGGGGCAAAATACGAACAGGGTTCAACATACTTCAGCAAATGGACAAACGATAGCCTTTCGTGGTCGAGGTCAAGGACTTAGCGGAGCAGGAGGAAGCAGCAGTCACGGCAACAATGGATTTTGGCTTGAGCGCAAAATGACGAACCCTGAGTATATGAAAAAGATCGGGATTTCGGAAGAACAAGCAAAAAAGTTGAAAGTCTCTTGGAAGCAATTTGAAGAGCAAAACCAGAAAACAGAGGAAGAAATTCATATTTTGGCGCGTCAGCAAGCAGAGCTCGCAAAAAAAATACTTTCTCAGCCAGGCTCTGACACAAAAGAGTTGATGGCCTTGGTTGAGAAGATTGGTATGCTTCGGATTGAACAAGCAAAACAGGCTATGCAACGCGTCATACTTGTTCGTGACCATCTGACGCCCGAGCAACGTACGAAGCTAAGCGCCTTACTAGAAGAGGATCAGAAAAAATTTCGGGCCACTCGCGAAGAAGCGGGGCGGAAACATGAAAACAATTCAGAAGCAGGGCAGAAGCAGTAATTGATATTTAGGGTGCTGAGACCATCCGATTGATAAGCGCAGCTGCAACACCAGCCCCAAATCCGTTGTCAATATTGACAACTGTTACGCCTGACGCGCATGAGTTAAGCATACCCAGCAGGGCCGCAACACCTCCAAAACTAGCACCGTAGCCAATGCTTGTCGGACAGGCAATGACTGGCTTATCGGTTAAGCCACCTACAACAGACGGCAAGGCTCCCTCCATACCCGCGACAACAACAATCGCGCTTGCATCGGCAAAGAGTTCAATACGAGACATAAGGCGATGGATACCGGCAACTCCGACATCATAGACACGCACAACCTTTGCGCCCATGCGTTCAGCAGTAACAGACGCTTCTTCTGCAACCGACATATCCGAAGTGCCTGCGCACAAGACCGCCACCAGGCCTTTTTGCTCCGGCAAGGGCACAATATCACAAGTGATAATCCGGGCCTCTTTATAATATGAAGCGGACGGCATTTCAGCGCAGATGGCTACCGCCTGTTCAGGCGTAATGCGCGTCGCAAAGGCATTCTGCCCTGACTCATTTAATGCGCGCATAATGGCGACGATCTGCTCAGGTGTTTTGCTTGCACCATAAATAACTTCAGGCATCCCCCTTCGGCGAAGGCGGTCAATATCCGGTTTAGCAAAATGCAGGTCTAGTTCCACGGTTAGATAAGCGCATCTTCGATTTTTGCCTTGAGCTGTTCAAGCGTAAGGCGTTCCTGCTGCATAGAGTCACGATCACGAACGGTGAAAGTCCCGTCTTCCAAGGTCTGGAAATCAACCGTCACACACCAAGGCGTCCCAACCTCATCCTGACGGCGATAGCGACGGCCAATCGCTCCACTTTCATCCCAGAATGACGAGTAGCGACGACGTAAATGCTCAAAAACCTCGCGAGCTTTCGAATATAATTCGGGTTTATTCTTCACGAGTGGGAAGACCGCAACCTTAACCGGTGCAATGCGTGGACTAAAATGCATAACCACGCGAACATCTTCTTTACCCTTATCATCGAGAAGCTTCTGCTCTTCATAAGCATTGCACAGCAACGCCAGCATCATGCGATCAACACCAGCAGAGGGCTCGATCACATGCGGCACATACTTACCTTCAAATAGCTTTGCAACAAATGTCTTTGCCGCTTCAGCATCCTTGCCGCGCGAGGTCCAATCAGAAACCACCTTATTGATAAAGGACGTCTTTGCAGCATCATCCAGTTTTGTTGCAGCTAACTTGAGCGGTTCATCGAAGACCTCCATGCTCTTGCCGCTGTGCTTCTGATGTTGTGACAAATCGAAATCCGAACGCGCCGCAATACCTTCGAGTTCCTGCACACCAAAGGGGAAACTGTACTGGATATCCACACATGCACGCGCATAATGAGCGAGCTCGTCAGGCTTCTGCCAATACTCCACAAATGAGTCTTTGGGAAGGCCACAGGACTGGATCCAGAATTTGCGCTGCTCAACCCAATATTTGTGCCAGACTTCCCAACCCCAGTCATCCTGAGGGACGGAGAGATCTGGGTTGTCGGCCATTGTTTTGACTTTACCGCAAATCAATTCAACCGCCTCATCAGGCCGAATAAAGAATTCCAACTCCATCTGCTCAAATTCACGCGAGCGGAACGTGTAGTTTCGTGGTGTGACTTCGTTGCGGAACGACTTACCCATCTGCGCGATGCCAAAGGGAACGGTCTGACGGCTTGTTGAAAGCACATTCTGGAATTGCGCAAAGATCGCCTGGGCTGTCTCTGGACGCAAATACGCTACATTGGCTGGATCATCAACAGGGCCAACAATCGTCTTAAACATCAGGTTGAACGGACGTGGCTCCGTAAGTTCGCCACCGCAGTAAGGGCAGGGCGATATTGTTGATGCCTCTGTCGAAGCTGCGTCGTTTCCAAAAAGCGTATAGATCGCCTGCACTGACATGTATTGCTCAGGATTATCTCTAAGGGCCTCCACAGCGGCTGAAAGGACTTCAGGTTTCTGGATGGATGCCAGATTCGGCGACATTCCCTGCCCTTTTCCTTTGCACCAACCAGCAATCTTCCCAAAGTCTGCCTTCTCATCGATCAATGTTTGCAGACTTTGACCTGCTGCGCTCTCCAATAGAATATCCCAAATCTGATCAGCTCGCATAAGCTTCTTACAGGCTCGGCAGGTACACATCGGATCCGAAAAGGTATCCAGATGGCCTGAGGCCTTCCAAATCGCCGGATGCATGATAATAGTCGCATCAAGGCCTGCAACATCTTCGCGCGTACGTACGGTAAATCGCCACCAATCATCCTTGATATTGCGCTTCATTTCACAACCCATCGGACCATAATCCCAAAAGCCATTGATGCCGCCATAAACCTCTGAGCTATGAAAGATAAAGCCACGGCGTTTGCACAATGAAGAGATAGTATCTAAACTACTTGGTGCTGACATAACGTCTCCCTTTTAATGAATTCTCTTATAGCAGGGATTTCCTGCTTAAGGAAAATTAAGTCGTCTGCTCTGATCCGTCATCCTTCGGAATATCCAGATGGCTAAGGATGTCGAGCACATGGTCTCCCTTTGCGATCGATCCGTCCAGGACAAAACGCAACCGTGGCGTGTATTTCAACGTCAGCTCGTGGTTAATGATGGATTGGAACTCGTCAGCCTTATTGGCCAATTTCCGCAACATCGCTCCACGGTCATCATCGTGACCAAATATTGAAACGGACACGGTTGCATTCCGCAGATTCCGAGAGGTCTCTACATTGGTCACGGTAATACAGGCTAAATCCAGCGTATCACCAGCAAACACCCTGTACAGGGCCTCGCCGATGGCACGCCTTAATAGCGCATTCACACGTTCTAGACGATCAACAGACATAATAGAAAAGTATATTATCCTATTCCAGGTTCAAATCCAGTTGTGCTTAAAGCGTACGGGGCAACTCTTCTAACACATAACATTCAACAAGATCGCCCACCTGAAATTCTTCATAGCCATTAAAGAAAATACCACATTCCTGTGATCCAGTGACTTCCGAAACTTCGTTTTGGAAGTGCTTGAGAGATGAAATTTTTCCATCCCAAATTTTTTCCTTCTTGCGGAAAATACGGTAGCGCGCATCTGGACGCAGAACGCCATCCAACATTTGACAACCCGCAACACGACCTGTCTTGCCAATATCAAACGCAACCTTAATTTCGGCATGGCCACGTACAGCTTCCTTGTACTCAGGCGGTAAAAGATCAAGCATCCGCTGTTTAACGAAATCCAACAACTCGTAAATAATCCGGAAGGTGCTTACGCGCACCCCATCATGGCGAGCCTGCTGTTGGACGCCGGTTTCGCATGCCACGCTGAAGCCCAATACAATAGCTTTACCTGCACCAGCTTTATTAATATCAGTCGCTGAAACATTGCCAATTGAACTCGTAACTATGTTGAGGGTCACTTTTTCACTCTTAATTTCCCGGAGTGCTTCAACAATAGCTTCAGCAGAACCTTGTGTATCCGCCTTGACAATCACTGCTAATTCACGCTTCTGGCTCTCCTTCATTTGGCTCATCAGTGCATCCAGTGAAGTTGCCTTCGCGCTGACGAGTTCAGTCTGCTTGCGCTCTTCAGACAAACGCTCAGCCAATTCGCGAGCACGCTTCTCATTGAGCATCACGCGGAACGAAGCACCTGCCTCAGGCACGCCTGAAAGTCCCATGCAACGTACAGCTGTAGCAGGACCTGCAGATTTGACGCGACGACCGCGATCGTCAATCAACCCGCGAATGCGCCCGAAATGCTCACCACACAAAATAATATCACCCACATTAATCGTCCCGCCAGCAACCAGCAAGGTTGCTGTTGGTCCCAAGCCCTGCTCGAGCTGAGCTTCAACCACATAACCGTCTGCACGACGGGAAGGATTTGCCATCAGTTCCAGGACATCTGCTTGCAAGAGAATCATTTCCAAGAGATGGTCAACTCCAGCGCCTGTAACGGCAGAAACCTCCGTACAAATGACATCACCACCCCATTCTTCAGGCGTTAAGCCTTCGCCCTGGAGCATCTGGCGTACACGATCCGGCTTGGCGGAGGGCAGGTCACATTTATTAATCGCAATCAAAATCTGAACACCTGCCTGTTGTGCCTGCTTGATGACTTCGCGCGTCTGAGGCATGATACCGTCATCCGCTGCGATGATGATCACAGCAATGTCCGTTAAACTTGCTCCGCGCGCACGCATCGAGGAGAACGCAGCATGCCCCGGGGTATCTAGGAACGTAATCTTTCGCCCACTGACTTCAACCGTATACGCGCCAATATGCTGCGTAATGCCACCAGCCTCACCCATTGCAACGCGCGTATTACGAATACGGTCCATCAAGGAAGTTTTGCCATGGTCAACATGTCCGAGGAACGTGACAACTGGAGGACGCGTCACCAGTTCTTCTGGTTTATCGTCTGGAATGGCATCATCCGCATCTTCGCTGCGAAGAATAGGCTTACGCTCCGTTGAACGCTTTTGGCGCTCAATTTCAATCTTATACCCATACTTTTCAGTAATCTTCTGAGCGACGTCGATTTCGACACGTTGATTGATGGAAGCAAGTATATTCAGTTGCATCAAATCTGCAATAAGCCGGTTTGGACGCAAACCGAGCTGTTCGGCCAAGTCCTTCACCATAATCGCACCGCGCAACATAATAATACGGTCAGGCGCTGTCTCTTGTACGGGTGCTGGCGAGGTGGCCTGAACAGGACGCATACCATTACGCAAGGGAACACCCTGAGGTCCGCGTTGCGGAAACGGAGATTGTCCATTACGTTGTGGCTGCCCTTGTTGAAATCCGTTTTGCTGACTCCCTAGAGGGCCACGCTGCTGAGCTTGTGGCCCGCTCCGAGGCGCCTGGAAAGGCTGAACACCACGGGGCGGCGGTTGCCGCTTGGATTCCACTTCCCCCACACTTTTCGGCGGAGGAGAGCGTAAAATTTTTGATGACTCCGGCTTTGCAATTCGTTCAATGAATTGTGCTGCAAGTGCCTCTTCAGGTTCCAATTCCTCTTCCACGACATAAGGTCCAGCCTTCGCCTTCAAAGGCTTAACCTTTTTCGCAGATTGTTTTCCAGCGACGGATTCGGAATCGTTTTGTTCCGGCTCTTCTACCTTTTCCTGAGCGGAATGATCTTTAATCGGCGTGGGAACGACTGGCGGGTGAACTTTTTCAGCAAAAGCGACCGTTGGCGCTTTTGCCTCAGCTACCACAGGGATCCCTTTCGCTTCTGCCGCTTTTGTTTCAGCAACTTCAAGTTGTACCAGCGTCTTTACAGGTTCTGGCGCTGCGACCGAGGAAGCAGACTTTACAGCACTCCCTAACGTACCTTTTTTGCGTGCATCCATCTCGTTCGCACGAGTCCGATTACGTTCAAGCGCATCACTTTCAGCTTTGAGAGCCTCTCTCCCTGCAGAAGCAGCCTTAGACCGTTTTTCCTCTAAACGCGTTGTTAACGCTACTTGCTCTTGGCCAAGATCACTGCCACGCTTTGCGAAAGCATCCTGCAACTGCTTCGTCTCTGACGGTTCCAACTGTGCAAGAACAGAATCCGCTTCGAGGCCGAGCACGCTCGCCTGCTTTAGGACCTCCACACTGGAGGCTTGAAGCTTTTTTGCCAACTCGTAAACTCTCATGGATTATTCTCCTGCATCTTCTTCAACAACACCACTAGCAGCTTGGGCAGCCGCCCAAATGCCACGGACGGTCTGTTCGTCCAAACCTGTTACTTGCTGCAAGTATGGAATATCCGCAGCCATAATACCGTCTGTGGTTAGGAAACCATTGGATACAAGCGTCGTCGCCACCTCTTCGGGAATATCCAAGACCTCTGCCAATTCAGCGATTGCGCTTTCACGCTGTGTTTCAAAAGAAATGGGGTCTCCTGATTTCTGAATATCAACACGCCAGCCAGTCAATTTAGATGTCAGACGTACATTCTGTCCGTGCTTGCCAATCGCCAGAGAAAGTTGATCAGGCGCAACGATAACCTTGACCGCACGAACTCCCATCTCGTCAATAGAGATGCTCTCAAGCCGTGCAGGAGCCAATGCTTGCGTCACATAGAGCTTGATGTCTTCGTTCCAACGAACGATATCGATCTTTTCCCCGTTTAGTTCGCGAACAATGTTGCGCACGCGGACACCACGAAGTCCGACACAAGCACCAACAGGGTCAACCTTTTCATCCAAGGTCTTTACTGCGATTTTTGAACGGAAGCCTGGATCGCGGGCAACACCCATGACCTCCACGATGCCGTCAGCAATTTCTGAAACTTCAAGACGGAAAAGCGTTTTTACAAACTCAGGGCAGGCACGAGAAAGCGTAATCGCAGGACCGCTCGTATTGATCTGTACACGATGAATGTATGCACGAATACGATCACCAATATTATATTCCTCTGTCGGTATACGCTCCTTGGCAGGCAGAATGGCCTCTGTCTTACCTAAATCAACAATGATATCGCGATGAGCAATCTGCCGAATCGTTCCACTCACAATGTCGCCAATACGATCCTTGTATTCATCGTAAACGTTCTTCCGTTCCGCTTCGCGAATTTTTTGAAGGATCATCTGACGGGCGGTTTGCGCTGCAATACGTCCCAGTCTTGCGGGCGGAATTTCAACGTCAATTGTATCGCCGATTTTTGCATCTTTCTGAATGGTGTGCGCCTTGCGTAATGAAATAAATCCAAGCCCCGTATCCTCATCCGAAACCAATGCAGGATCAAAAGCTTTGATTGCGAAGGTCTTGCGGTCAATAACGATGCGCAAATCATTTGAAACTTCCATGCTCTTACGCGCTGCCTGATGAATTGCAGACTCTATGGCTTGAATAATAATCTCACGATTCACACCACGATCACGTTCCAAATAACTAATGATAGAAGACAACTCGTTGTTCATCGTTAACCGCCTTTCACATGTCAAGGTTCATACCAACAAAAAAGAGCGGGGAATCTCCCCACCCTTTTAAGGCTTAAAAAAGTAATATCAGTTTACCTCATAGGGGAAATACCTGTCAATCCCTAAAACAGGCAATCCCCGTTTTTTTGCAATGCGTCTGTTAGCTTACTTTCCAAGTGCTTTCATTTGGGGGAAGAGAATCACGTCACGGATGACCTCGGTGCCTGTTAGCATCATGACCAAACGGTCAATTCCTATGCCCAAACCACCTGTCGGAGGCATGCCATACTCAAGTGACAAAATAAAGTCTTCGTCTATCTTTTCAGGGTCGGCACCCGCCTGGTCAGTCAGCGCAGCGCGCTGTGCAGCCGGATCGTTCTGTTCCGTATAGCCAGGGCACAGTTCCTTGCCGGCGACGACAAACTCAAAAACATCAACCAATTCAGGGTCGTCTTCACAGACTTTGGCCAGCGGTACAAACTGACGAGGGATGCGCGTCACAAAAGTAGGCTGCCTCAAGGACTTCTCGGCAATCTTATCATAAACCTCACGCGTAATCATGAGGTGATTCCACGTTGGCTCAACATACAGGCCCCGTTCAACTGCACGTTTTGCAGCGTCATCTTTGGAGAGCGTAAACCAGTCATCGCCAACCACCTCCTTGACAATATCATAATAGGCCACTTCACGATACGGAGGTGTGAAATCCAGAATCTCTTTGGCTTCACCATACTCAACAGTCATTTGGCCCAATACCGTCTTACAAAGATGCGGCAACATGCCTTCGATAATGTCCTTCATTGACTTACGGTCGCCATACGCCTCGTAAATTTCAAGCACCGTGAATTCAGGATTGTGCGTGCGGTCGATTCCTTCATTCCGGAAGTCCTTACCCAGTTCAAAAATCTTATCGAAGCCACCCACAATAAGACGCTTCAAATAGAGCTCTGGCGCAATACGCATAACCATCTGTTTGTCAAGCGCATTATGATGTGTATAGAAGGGTTTTGCAGCCGCACCGCCTGCCTGGTCCTGCATCATCGGCGTCTCAACTTCGGTAAAACCACGCGTATGCAGGAAGTTTCGAATTTCACGCAGGATGGCGCTTCGCTTGTTGAAGCGGTCGCGCGACTCTGGATTCATCATCAAATCAAGATACCGCTTACGATAACGTTCTTCCACATCCTGCAATCCATGGAATTTCTCCGGTGGTTGTTGTATCGCCTTGGCGAGCAAGGTCCACTGATGGACTTCAATCGTAGGCTCACCCGTCTTGGTCACAAAGAGTCGCCCCTCAACGCCCACAAAGTCGCCTAAGTCGAGATAACCAAACGCTTCGTATTGTTCAGAGCTCAGCAAATCTTTCTTAATAAAAACCTGAAAGGAACCTGTTCCATCGTTAAAGGTCGAAAAGGACGCTTTCCCCATGCGACGGATCGTCATCAAGCGGCCTGCGGCTCGCACAATCTTGTTTTCCTCAAATCCCGTGCGGACGTCAGAAAGCGGCGTACGTTCAAATGTTTTTCCATAAGGCTTGAAGCCCATGGCTTCAAGCTTCTTCATATTGGCTATGCGCTGATCACGATATTCACTACTACTCACACGAACTTCTTCAGACATATATCATCTCCTTAAAACAGTGTGCCTGGCATCCAATTCCGAAATGGGCAACTTGTCCGGGCAGCACGAAAATAGCGCTGGTAATTCACCTTGCTTCTTCGGGGGTTCATGAACAAAAGCCCCCCTGAAGATGAAAAATCACGGATCCAGATTCGTCAAATGCAACATATCCATGTCGATGCTGCGATAGTAGCAATTGCGCGGTTCGCCCTTCTGGTTCTTGGTATGGCAAATCGCTCCACGTTTCGGACGCACAATGTAGAGGAGTGAATTCTGCTCGCAGTTCACGCGCGCATCAATCAAATCAAACGTTTCGCCAGAAGTCTTGCCCTTCTCCCACAAAACCTTGCGGGACGTGCTCCACAAAACAAGCATGCGCTCTTTAAAAGCCTGCTTCATGGCAAATTCATTCGTATAGGCAACCAAAATGACTTCCTTGGTATCCGCATGTTGAACGGCAACCGGGATGACATCCTTACAGGTTTCGGCAATCTTTGCAATCTTTGCAAAATCTAACATCAATGCTGTGCCTTCTTCCAGCTCCTTACTCATCGTGTCTCTCCTTGGCAGTTAGAAAGTTAAGTAATATACACTTTTTTGATGAAATTGCGAGTCTAAGTTTTTTGTACTTTTCAACTTTCCGACAACATCTGCCGTGTCGCATACTACACGGAGTCAAAAGCAAAAAAACCGAACAGAGGAAAACTCTGCTCGGTTTTCATTTTTTGGGTGATAAGGACTTATTCCTTGTCCAGACCCTTGCTCTTCAAGTACTCGAGCACTTTACCAACCGACGACAGCTTCTCAGCGTCTTCGTCCGGGATTTCCGATCCGAATTCTTCTTCGAATGCCATGATCAGTTCAACAGTATCCAGCGAGTCAGCGC
>JBAXCC010000006.1:0-33442 GCA_037141675.1 bacterium
GACCTTTCTCCTTGATCCAGTCAAAATAACTTTCTTGCACAGGATCCATCTTGAGGGGAAGGCTGGTCGCTCCGTGGTCCCAGCCTTGAACAATTTGCTTTTTCCCAAGGTGAATTTTGCCGGATACTGCCGTGAAGTAACCGGCGGCTTGAAACGCTTGTTGCAGTGGATAGTAATTGCGCGCGTCCAGCACCTGGTCTTCATCGCCATTGGTGAGGATGCCTGTTGTGCGCGGGTAGAGACCGGTCATCATCGAAATGCGCGAGGGCGTGCAAATCGCATCTTGACTATAGGCGCGTGTGAAACGCAAACCCCGTTTGGCCAGTGTATCTAGGTTGGGCGTCTTCACAATCGCGTGTCCAGCGCAGCCCATGGCCTCGGCGTGATGCTGATCGGAAAAGAGAAACAAGACGTTGGGACGGGGCTCTTTGTTGGATTGTTGAGTGGGTTGCTTTTTTTTCTGCAGTTCTCTTTTTGGGAATGGTTCGTTCCATGTATTCCATTTGGACAACAACTCCTTCGCGATGTCCGGATATTTTTCCGCCAGGTCAATTTTCTCTGAAACATCCGCATCCAAGTCGAAGAGCAGGGGTCGAGTATTGGCCTGCACGACCAGCTTCCATTTGCCTTGGCGGACAGCGCTGTGCGCGACTGTTCTAAAGTAAAGAATCTCGTGTGGTGCCGTCGTCTTCTCGCCTTTGAGATAGGGCGTGAGGTTCACGCCATCCACTTTTTCAGGGGGCGAGATGCTTGCAGCAACCAAGGCGGTCGGGAGAATATCAAACGAACTAATAGGTTTTTCGTATATCAATCCCGAAGGGAAGACGCCAGGATACGTTGCAAAGAAGGGCACGCGGATGCCGCCTTCAAAATGGGTCCACTTGTAATCGCGCAGGATACCGTTCTCCGAACGATTCTCAGGGTGTGCGCCGTTGTCTGCAAAAAAGAAGATCATGGTCTTCTTCGTGAGTCCACTTTGTTCAACGGAGTCAAGAATGCGGCCCACTGCTTCATCGAGCGCGTTGATGCATGCCGCAGTATCTGCGCGAGCCGTGTCACCCGGAAAGAGGCTCGCGTACTTCGCGGACTCCCCAGGGCGCGCCATGGAAAACTTGGGCACATCACAGACTTCACCCTTAGCTTGGGCCGCCTCGAATTTCTCGCGGATGATATGGTGGGGTGTGACCACGTGATCAATATGGGGCGCATTGAAGGCGATGGTCAAGTTAAAGGGATTGGCCTTATTTCGTTCGATGAAGGATGCCGCCTCTTTTGCAAAGAGATCCGTGCTGTATCCAGTTGTCTGTTCCAGTTTGCCGTTGCGCGCCATGACGGGGTTCTGGTACGTAATGAAAGGGCTTGGCCTGGGCGAACAGAAGGTCTCATCCCACCAGCCACGCGCATGAGGTAAGGGGCCTCCGCTATGCCACTTGCCGATGAGGCCCGTGTGATAACCTCCCTGTCGAAGAACTCCCGGCAATGTCTTCGCGTCAACGGGGATGGAGCCTTCATTGTCGAAAAAGCCGAAGCGTTGCTGATATTGTCCTGTATAAAATCCTGCCCGCGACGGTGCACATAATGAGGCGGTAGAATAACCCGCTGTAAACGTCACGCCCGACTTTGCCAGCCGATCAAGGTTCGGTGTCTTGATTTTGCCATTCGAGAGGCAGCTTACATCGCCGTATCCCAAGTCGTCCGCGATCATGACGATGACGTTTGGACGACTCTCCTGTGCAAAGGCAGAAAACCCCAGCACGCCAGCAAGCAGCGTAATAATTGGTCTCATCAAGTAGGTCTCCCTTTTTGTTGTTTGCTATTGTAGAGCAGAGTCTGCTGAAAAGTCGATGCCCAATAAAGGCGACAAAAGGGTGACATGGGGAGGCAAAGTTAAAGTAATAAGTTAAAAGTTGAAAATCGGAAAGCACGGATAGCTCGGGCAGCTCGGAATTCATATCGTGCTATCCGTGCTTTTCGATGGCCGCCTCGCCGCGCTTGCCAATCGCGAGGGCCTTTTGATATACTTTCTAGCCATGAATACACAATTTGCGCAAGACTATTTTGAAAAGAACCGCCAAGCCATTATGGATGGGTGGTTCGATTTTTTACGTATCCCGACTGTTGGCACGGATCCGAAGCGTCTAGGTGATTGCGCGCGATGTGCAGCCTGGATCAAGCAATTTCTACGGCCCCTCGGCTTTGATGTCGAAATCCTCACGCCGCCGACTGGTCGTCCTGTGCCGGTCCTCTTTGCCGAACGTCTGGGCGAAAAGCGCGACATGAACGTACTCTTTTATGGACATTACGATGTGCAACCCGAAGATCCGCTGAATGAGTGGAATACCCCTCCGTTTGAGCCGACGCTGATTGATGGTCGAGTGTATGCGCGTGGCGCCCAGGACAACAAGGGTCAGGTCTTCGGCTTCCTTCACGGGATCAAGGCGCTCATTGAAGCAGGAAAGCCTTTGCCAACGCTGAAAGTGCTCATCGAAGGTCAGGAGGAGAGCGGTAGCGAGGCCATCTCTCTGCTCGCGCCTGAAATGGCATCACGCATCCGTGCAGATGTCATGATGGTCTGTGATACGTCGAGCGGGCCAGACAAGCAGCCCTCTATTGTTGCAGGACTTCGCGGCGTGCAGCATTTTACGGTCACGCTGACAGGGCCGGATCACGATTTGCATTCCGGCGTTCATGGCGGGGTGGCGCCTAATCCTGCCCAAGGCATGGCGAGACTGCTTGCCTCCCTTCACAATCCTGACGGTTCGATCGCGGTGGCTGGGTTTAGCGACCGGGTGTGTCTGCCCAGCGATGAGGAACGCGACCACGCGATCAAGGGGGCCATCTCCGACGAACAATATGAGAAGGAGGTCGGTTGTTCGCCGGCGGGCGGTGCCGAGCATGTAAATATGGTTTTGCGGGGCAGTTTCCTGCCGACCATTGAAATCAATGGCATCCATACAGGCTATGGCGGGCCGGGTTCCAAGACCGTCATTCCCTCTTCAGCCCTGGCCAAGATCAGCATGCGTCTTGTCCCCGGTCAGGTTCCTGCTGAAACCTATTTGGCGGTACAGAAGCATCTGGAGGCGCATTGCCCGCGTGGCATGAAGGTTACACTCTCAGAAGCCTGCCGCGGCGCGCCTGGATTCCGGCTCCCACTCAAGTCGCCTATCTTCCGTTTGGCCTCAGATGTGCTGGGACAGATGGATCCACGCGGTGCGCTTTTCCGCTGGGAGGGGGCCTCGATCCCCATTGTTGCAACGTTGCAAGCCATTTCGGGTGCCGCACCATTGTTGGTCGGATTTGGCCGCGAGGAAGACAAAATTCATTGTCCGAACGAGTCCTTCAGCGTTGATCAACTGGTGGAGTGCATGACGTGGTCGTCGATGATGCTGAGCTCGTTGAGCTAAACAGGTTGAGGAAATCCCATGGTCACTGCGCAAATAAATCGTGAGTATGCGCTTCGTATCGCTGGTGTCGGTTTGATGATGGTGGGTATCTGCGTCTGGTCAATCTATGATGGGACAAAGGCGTGGCCGGATGTCAATAAGAGCATGGACTCGGCGCGGCCGGTATTACTGGGTACAAATCTTACGGTGACAACATGGCTTGAACGCGCAGAGGACGGGAAGAGTCCGCTTGCGCTTGTTTTTGCGAATGCCGGATCCTCCGTGCCTTCAAAGTTGACGCGAAAAATGGGCGAACTGAAATTGCCGGAAACGCTTGCGAATGATACAGGGTCACGTGAGAAGCAGGCCATGCAATTAAAGGCGCTTTTTGAAAAACCGGTCTATTCCGATCATGATCTCCAAACGCAATGGTTTCAAGCGGGGATTACGCTCCTCTTCGGGCTTCTGGCTTTTGCGGTGGTCGGCATAAAAGCGACCCGGAAATTTTGCGCTGACGAAACGGGGTTAAGCGGCTCAGGCATCGGAGCGAACCCCGTCGCCTATACGGATATCAAAGCCATCGACTGGTCGAAGTGGAATGATAAAGGAATTGTTCGATTAACCTGTCCCAATAAGGCTATCATCACCCTTGATGGCTGGCATTTTTCAGGCATCCCGCAGATTGTTGAAGAGATTAAAGCGCATCGGCCAGAATTGGCCGAGGAGAGTTCTAAAGTGAAACTGGAAACTTGAAACTCGAAACTTGGCAATGCTGCTTACGGATCACTGGTTGTTGACTCCTGCCCTCTCATTCCCTCATTCCAGAATTCCCGCATTCGCGCATTTCTCATTCCCCTCAGTCCCGTCCGACCAAGTTTCAAGTTTCGAGTTTCACTTTAGCGCGTCAATGACGCGATACACCTTGTCATTGGTGCGCACGCGTTCAGCGCAGGGAAAGGTGATCCACGTTCCGCGTTCCGCACGTGTGCAGATTTCGTCATCGCGTCGTAAATCCGTCACCGTTACGTCGACCACACCTGTTGTCTCGCCATGGATCGAGAGCGTGTCGCCCAGAGCAATGGCCTGATCATGAATAAGGATCTGTGCGACTTTCGCTTGTGAATAGTAATTTTGCACAAGGCCCACATACAATTTTTTGGTCGTGGCCTGATTGACGTCGGTGTTTGTAAATTGTTGTGCACCTGGGCGTCCATGAAAAAGTCCGACGCTAAATTCGCGGTGGTACACCTTTGCGCAATCCGCCATGAGCTCTTCTGCGAGCGCGGCGCTAAAGCTTCCGTTTTCGACTGCGTGTATTGCGCGGCGGTAGGCTGTCACCACGGTCTTGACGTATTCGGGATTGCGCGCACGTCCCTCAATTTTGAACGACGCAATGCCAGCGGCCATCAATTGATCGATGAAGGGGAGAGAGCAGAGGTCACGCGCCGAAAGGACGGTGTGGGGCTGAACAATAAATTCGGCATTCGCGTTTTCGCCTTCGCGGATTTCCTTGATGAGAAATTCACGGCGGCAGGGTTGATGGCACTCCCCTCGGCTGCTTGAGCAACCATACGCCTCATGAGAGAGGAGGCAGCGTCCTGCGATGGCCACGCAAATCGCCCCATGCACAAAGGTCTCAATTTCAATACCGCTTTTGGCGATTGCCGAAACTTCCTCCAGCGAACATTCACGCGCCATGACAACACGGGTTGCACCCTGGTCGATAAAAAATTGGGCAGCTACGGAATTGGAGCAGGACATCTGCGTGGAGATATGGAAGGGGATGCCGAGTTGCTTGCACGCTTTGATCGTAGCCCAATCCGCCACAATGGCCGCATCAATGTAGGGTTTTACGCGGCGCAGCGTCTCTTCCATTTCAGAAAGCTCATATTCATACAGAATGCTATTCAGCGTCAGATACAGTTTGACCTGGTGTGCGCGACAACGGGCTGAAGCTTCAGGTACGTTGGCACACGTAAAATTACGGGTTGCCATCTGTCGCATGTTCAGCGATTGCAATCCGAGATAAACGGCATTAGCTCCAGCGTCTAGGGCGGCTTGGAGGCAGGTCATATCGCCTGCAGGTGCGAGCAGTTCAACGCTCATTCGGTAAGGAGCGCTCCTGTAAACAACCGTTTTTGCCAGACGATCCAGAACGAAAAGGAGCCAGTCCAATGTTCATAGACACGCACATTGCAAACCTTCTTGGCTCCTGTTTTCTGAGCGGTCTTCGAGAGCATCAGCATATTATTCTGTGTGGTGACCGTGTCGCTAAAAAGGGTGCAGAGCGGCGCATTGGGATACCGGGGTTCGCCTGCAATCAGCGGAATCAGTCCAAACAGGTAGTAGCCGTAATTTTCAATGGCTACGGTCGCGACGGGTTGTGTGTCTCCCTCCACGTGCAAGCCTTCAAAGTTTCGTGCTGTCTTGACAGTCGCGCAGCCGGAGAGGCAGACGGTCAGAGCCATACTACAAACCATGGTCAAAAGAATTTTCATGGTGTTTTCCCCTTAGTTTTGGGCTTAACGAGAACCGCAGAAAGGTCGATCTGCTTATACCAGACAATGCCGAGCGAATTTCCGATGTATGGGATCACGCTAAAGAAACACGTCTCAAACGAATGGGGCTGTATATTGGTCACCAACGGTCTCATGGGGTTGATTTCGCGCATCATGACAGACTGCGTCCTCTCGAGCGTCACATGATTTTGGAACCATACTGTGTTTCCGATGTGTCCGTCAACGGTATTTCCGCAGAAGACCGGGATCATGTTAAAGAGGTAATACCCGTAGTTTGAGACTGTTACGCACTCTTCCGTAACGCCAGGAGTGCCTACCACTTCAAGACCTTTTAACGCAACATTGTTGGTCTCCACATAATTAACGCACCCTGTCCCTATAAAAAGAAGCAGGACAACAATGCCCATCCTCGCTTTAATTTTGCTCATTGAGCCTCCCATGCGGCAAGGGTTATTAGTCATCAGGTTCATGAAATAATGATTTGTTAGTATACGATTAAGCGCTTGCCAATAGCAATCGATTTTTTCAGCCTTGCACTCTATTTCAACAGTGTGTATTCTATACGAATGAAAGGAAGGGAATTATGAAGAAATGTTTGGTTGGGATGGCTGTTTGCGTGGTCGTGATGGGGAACTTGTGCGTGAATGCGGCGGAGCGCGAGTGGATTGACTTCAAGCGTTATGCCTGCGGGAGTGTGGAGCAACGGGATGCCTTGATGGCCCTGTTTGACCAGGCTCTGATTCCGGCATTGAACCGGCAAGGAGTAAAAAAGGTCGGTATTTTCTGGACCGACGGTACGTTGAACAAAGGCATGACGAACTTGAATACAACGGTCTTTGTGTTGGCGGCGTTTACTGATTTTCAGAAGGCGACTGCTATGGAGCGTCAATTGCTGGCCGATGCGGCTTACATGAAGGATGCTGAGGCTCTCTTCACGGCACCCGTCAAAAAGCCGATGTACGACAGTTGTTCAAGCGACCTCTTTCAGGCCTTTGCAACCTGTCCGTCCGTTGAACAGGTTTCAACCTCTGCGGAACGCTTATTCCAGTTGCGCATCTATAATAGCTACACGCCTGAGCGCAATGCCAAGAAGATTTCAATGTTCGAGGCCGGCGGGGAGATCGGGGTCTTTCGCGCCTGTGGCATGCCTCCAGTCTTTTTTGGCGAAGCCATCGCCGGACAGAGCCTTCCTAATCTGACCTATTTGCTGGCGTTTGACAATGAGGCGGTAAAAGATGCATCCTGGAAAAAATTTATGGGGCATCCGGACTGGATTGCACTGAAAGCGGATAAGCAATACAAAGATACCGCGACCAAGATCCAGAACTTCGTCCTGAAACCTTCGAAGGGTTCACAATTGTAATCCATGGATACGGTTGCGTTTGTCAAATGCGGAAATTACGGCGTAGGGCTCGCTGCAGCTGTTGCGCGAGCTTTTGAGCTTTCGGGCTGGATCGCGGCGGATAACTTGTCCGGAAAACGTGTGCTGGTGAAGCCGAATCTCCTGACCGACCGTAAGCCGGAACAGGCCGTGACTACGCATCCGGAAGTCGTACGGCAGGTCATCCGCTGGCTGAAGCAGCGCGGTGCTTCCGTTGCTGTCGGTGATAGTCCGGCCAGCACGGCAAACTTAAAAAATGTTTGGGAGATATCCGGGCTGCGTGCCGTCTGTGCTGAAGAGCAGGTTAAGCTCATTTCGCTTGAGCAAGCGGGTGTAAAATCATTTGATGTGGACGGCTTTTCGTTTGCCGTTGCGCTGCCAGTATTGGAAGCGGATTATATCGTCAATTTGCCCAAGGTGAAGACGCATGCTCTGACACTGCTGACCGCGGCTGTCAAAAATATTTATGGCGTCTTGCCGGGTTATTCCAAGACGCTTCTGCATCGTCAGTATCCGAAGACGTGGGATTTCGGGCAGTTGGTCTCGACCATCTGGAAGGTGATTCCGCGATCTATCACGCTTGTGGATGGCATTGTCGGCATGGAAGGGCAAGGTCCTGCCAGCGGCACTCCTGTTTCACTGGGCTTCCTGGCTGCATCGAAGAGCCCGTTTGCCTTGGACCGCGCCTTGTGCAACATACTGAAGATTGATGCACGCCGCGTCCCTTACTTAGTCGGCGAACAAGGCAAGAACTATACCTGTGTTGGCGATACGATAACCGTTAAATCGTTTGAGATTCCGTCTGGTTCGCATGTTCTCAATATGCTGCCAGCGTGCGTTGTGACGTGGCTTGGCGGCATTGTTTGGGTGCGCCCTGCCTTTTCTGAAAAGGCCTGTATCCGTTGTGGAAAATGCGTCAAGGCCTGTCCGGTCAATGCGCTTGCACTGACTAAAACGAAGCATGAGCCTGTCTTAAAGGCAAACATCTGTATCAGTTGCTGTTGCTGTCATGAAGTCTGCCCTGAGGGCGCCATCCGCATGACGCAGTCCTTTGTCCTGCGCACATTGAAGGTCTTTAAGGGCATCGAGTAGCGAACTGCTTAGAACTGCACCTTGACGGCTTCACGCTCGACAGCCTCGGTAATCTCGAAGAGTGAGGCTTCCTGGAAGTTGAAGGTATTGGCGATGAGATTGGTCGGGAAGGTTTCGCGCTTAGTGTTGTAGGCGGTCACGGCATCATTATAAGCCTGCCGCGCAAACGAAATCTTGTTTTCGGTCGAGGTCAGTTCCTCCATGAGCATGGCCATGCTCTTGTCAGCCTTCAAATCCGGATAACGTTCCACCACGAGCATCATGCGGCCCATGCTGCCTCTGAGCGAGCTCTCCGCTTTGAGTAGGCCCTGCATAGCCTCAGGACTGCTGGGGTCCTTACTTGCCGTGTTGGATGCGCTGAAAGCAAGATTGCGAGCAGTGATGACAGCTTCAAGTGTTTCGCGTTCATGCTTCATGTAGCCCTTGGCGGTCTCAACCAGATTAGGGATCAGGTCATAACGCCGCTTCAACTGCACATCGATTTGAGCAAAGGCGTTTTTGAAACGGTTACGGAGAAGCACTAGACCGTTGTACATGCCGACCACGAAGAGCACGAGTACGACAGGTATGGCTAGAAAACAAAGAAGAAAAACTAACATGACAAGACTCCTTTACGTTTAGATTAAGTGTTAGATATGTTATCGCTTTAAGATTCCAAAAGCAAGCGAGCAAAGAATGGGCGTGATTCATTTTAGTTGAAATGAATCACGCTAAGTAGGAAGTAGCAGGGAGGAAGGAGGAGAGAAGAGCCAATAGAAATAGGTTTTGGGGAAGAACACCCGTTTGCACGAGCATCGAACGTGTGCCTTCATCCAAGAGACAACCGCGAATAGCGGAGATCAAATTTTAACACCTTTCACATCAAGATAATAAAACTCCTCCCTCGGGTGCTGATTCAACAAAGTTGAAGCGCACCCAGAAGAAACCCGTGCGGATAAAATAAAAAAACCGCATCCTGTTGAGGAAGCGGCTTTTTTGAATTTATCAGGCGAACGATTATACAAGCGCCTTGCGGGCTGCTTCGACAATCTTCTTGAAGCCTTCTGCATCCTGGATCGCCATTTCGGAGAGCATCTTGCGATTGATTTCGATGCCTGCCTTGATGACGCCTTCCATGAAACGGCTGTAGGTCATACCTTCAGCGCGGACGGCCAGATTGATACGGGTGATCCACAGTGCGCGGAATTCGCGTTTGCGATCCTTGCGGTGCGTGGTTGCCAAACGCTGTGCGCGATCGACAGCCTCTGTGGCCTGACGAAAAAGTTTACTACGGGAGCCGCGAAACCCTTTCGCTAACTCTAACCGCCTGCGGCGGCGCTCTCTTGAAGCTGGTCCATTACTGACACGCATTTTTCAATCTCCTTAGTTGCCCTGCAACATACGAGCTGCAGTCTTTTGGAATGTTTTATCAATTGTGGTGATACCACGGAGATTGCGCTTACGTCCGCGTGACTTGTACCCATTCAAATGGGACTTGCCAGCTTGTGACCGTTTCACTTTACCCGTGGCCGACATTTTAAGGCGCTTCGTCGCGCTCTTTTTGGTCTTCATTCTAGGCATAATATACCTCGTCTCGTGTTGAAGCCTGAACCCGCAGGGCAGTCAGCCATGAAAGCCCGTACAGGATCGTTCAATCATCCCACCTCAGGATGAAAAGGAGAGTTAAAATATCAAAACAGGTCCTCCAAGTCGAGTGCGAAAAGCCCAAAAGAGCATTTTTTTGCAAATTCACCCTCACTTTGCCAATAACTTTACTTTTTTTGACAGGATGAACAGGATTATTAGGATTAGAATTCAGAGCTAAACAATCCTATAAATCTTGTAAATCCTGTCGAAAAGTTATTCTCTTCGTATATTCCCCGCCTGAAGGTGGAACGCCAAACAGCCGTCATCCGGCTTTCGGGCAGAGGCTGTTTAAGGGGCAGCCCGGGCAGTTCGGGGCTTGGGTGTGACAGAAGTCACGGCCCAGGAAGATCATGTTGACGTGAAGGGAGACCGCATCAGTCATGGGGACGAGTGCCTGGATGGCATCCACGCCCTTCTGGTGCGGGGCCGCACCCTTTTGGTCGGGAATCCAGCCCAGACGCTGTGAGATGCGCCAGATGTGGGTGTCGACGGCAAAGACATTGGCGTTGAGTCCGAATTGGAGGAAGCAACGGGCGACCTTGGTACCGACTCCTGGCAAGGAGAGCAGGAAGGCTTCAGCCTCTTGCGTGGTCATGCGTTTCAGCGGACTCAGGGTCATCCGTCCGAAGGCTGTCTTGATTGTGCGCCAAGATTCGCGGATGTCGGCTGCCCGGCGGTTGGAGAAGCCGGTACATTTCAGGGGCGCGGCAAGCTCTTCAACAGGCGCATTGAGAATCGCGTCATGTGTCGGGAAGAGGAGCTTGCAGGCCTGAAAGGCTTTTTCACACGATTGCACGGTTGTGCGCGTGCTGAGCATGAACCAGAGCAATTCATCCAGCAGATTCGGATTCTTCTCCGCAGGATATTTCCCGTAATGCTTCAAGAGCAATGCATCGACTTTTTCAGGATCAGCCCTCTTTTGTTTCATGCGCAAGAGATTATCAGATTCAGAGTCTGTTTTTCAAAAGAAAAGAGCTTGATTGTCTATTTTAGATTTGTGGTTTTAGGGTTGAGGCTTTAAGATGAACGCATCTTCAATTGGGGTGTTAACACATAATGCGTAAGGAAGCGGCACAGTTCTTAGATCTGATTGCGTATGAGCGCGGATTGTCCGAAAATACGCGCGCAGCGTATGAGCGTGACCTTTCAGATTTCATCGCCTATCTGGAGGGTATTGCGAAGGTAACAACGTTTGATCAGGTGACGCGGGAGCATGTTACGGATTACCTGCTCTATGAAAAGCGCCAAGGCCTGGCCATTGCCACGCGCGCGCGCAGACTTGTCGCGATTAAAGTCCTCTTCCAGCATCTCGTCTCCGAAAAGCAGTTGCGTGAGGACGTCACGGAGACCATCGAGTCTTCAAAAAAGGGGCGCATACTGCCGCGCACCTTGTCCGAACAAGAGGTCGCGACCTTGTTGAATTCGATTGAGGGGACAAGCGTTCAAGGCATCCGGGACCGTTGCATGCTGGAGCTCTTTTATGCCTCGGGGCTGCGTGTCTCGGAGGTGGTGAATTTACGGGTCTCGGATATCCGGATGGATGAGACCCTTGTCCGGTGCATCGGCAAGGGAAATAAGCAACGCTTTGTGCCGCTCGGCAGTGAAGCGTGCGGCTGGCTGAATAAGTATCTCGCTGAGGCTCGTCCGGCATTGAGCAAACGAGACACAACGCAAGCCGGGCTCTTTCTGACACGGCTCGGCAAACCCTTTACCCGTCAGGGTATCTTCGATATGCTGATGAAGCGCGCGCAGACTGCAGGACTTACACAGGACATCTCACCGCATGTGTTGCGCCACTGCTTTGCAACGCACCTACTGGCGCATGGCACCCAGATCCGTGCAATCCAGGAGATGCTTGGCCATGCGGATATCGCCACCACGCAAGTCTATACGCATGTCGATGACGGCGAGGTCGTCAATGTCCACGCGCGGTTCCATCCGAGAGCCAAGAGAATGGAATAATGGAACGATGGAATAGTGGAATAATGGGGATAGGAACAGTTGGCAGTCGGCATCCCCCTTCGCCAAGGCTGCCGAGTTTCAAGTTTTGAGTTTCAATATTCCAACATTCCACTATTCCAGTATTCCACTCGTCCCCCCCCTCACCACACGATTTCGCGGGATTCGAAAACAGGGCCGTCGCGGCAGACGCGGCCGGTCCATTCAGTGCCATCTTCCTTGCGAAGTTTTTGGATGCACGCCAGGCAGGCGCCTACGCCGCAGACCATGTGCTTGTCGAGGGAGAGCCAGCCCTTCATGTTATGTTCGATAGCGCGCTGGCCCACGGCTTTGAGCATGCCGTCCGGCCCGCAAGCGAAAAGGTCAAAAGCGAGCTTCTTGAGTTTAAGCTGATTGATTTCCCGGTCAAGCGGTAGTGTGACCAGTCCGGTCTCGCCTTGCGAACCGTCTTGTGTGGTGACGTAGACGGTCCATCCCATGAGTTGCAGCAACTCACTGGCGAGGATGTCATCCGCGGTTCGTCCGCCGATGAAAACAGTGCCCGTTCTCGGCAGCTTTTCCGCAAGAAAGCAGAGTGGCGCCACGCCAAAGCCACCGCCGACCAAGAGCGGCACGCCCTTCAGGGTCAGGGGGAATCCCTTTCCAAGGGGGCCGAGAACAGAGAGGGTCTCGCCAGCCTTGAGTGCTGTCAGCTTTTCGGTTCCGCGACCAACGGTTTTATAAAGAAGTTTCAGCTTTCCGGCTGTGGCACCGAAAATACTGAAGGGCCTGCGCAGGGCCGTGTTTTCAAGCGAGGGTATGCGGATGTGCACGAATTGGCCGGGTTGCGCAACAGATGCGATCTCCTTGGCGTCAAGGGTGAGCGTCCAGTATCCCGCTTTCAGCGGCGCGTGGTGAATGATTTTACACGTGATGTCTTTCATGGGTGTTGATTTCACTGGAGTGGTGGTATGAGGGGGAAGTGAGCAGCTGTCTATACTGAGTTCCGATAAGCCAGTACGGCAACTTACATTTTTCATTTTTCACTTTTCACTTCCTTTACGGCTGTCACGGTATTGGTCGTGTTCGCGTCAGAGGGCGGCGCGGCCATCAGCGTTTGCGCTTCGATGAAATCGAGGCGCGAACGGACGCGTTTAATTTCTGCCTGGACCATGGCGGCGGCCTCCATCTGCCCGCTGACGGTCAGGTTCTTTTGGTGATTCTGGAGGGATAAGACATATTTATCTGTGGCGTCGATAATCTGCTTGGATTTGGCGCGGCGGAGGGTATCGCGAAGCTGGTGATACTTTCGTTGGATATCCCAAAGTCCTTGTAATTGGGTCACGAAATGGCGTGGATAGATGATTCGATCCGTTTCAAAGCGAAACAGCTCTTCACGCACGGTTTCCCATCCCGAATAATCGCCTGCGCGTTGGAATTTGTCCATCAGGGCGGTCAGTTCCTCCACATACCGTTCAGGCCATTGTCCGGAAGCTTGCAATGCGCTATTTTCAATTTCCGTCAACGCCTCTTCGAACTGTTCGCGCTGCTTGGTGAGGTCTTTTCCCTGGAGCTCCCCGCCTGCAGGAAGGAACGATGTTGGAGGTTTTTCATTGTCACTGGACACAGCGGCGGTTTGTGTTTCCAACTCCACTTCGGAGTATTGAGGCAAGGCGCGGACACGCCGGATTTCGGTATTGATGGCGGTGGCGATGTCCATTTTTCCGCTTTGCATGTAATTGCGCTGGAGGTCTGTCAATTCGCTGATGTACTTTTTGCAGAGGGTAATGATGCGACGATTATGGAGCATGCGTTGCTCTTCTGAACGCTGACGGTACTTGCTTTTAAGCAGGCGCAAGTCCGTGATGTCTTCAGGCGATTCATTTGTAGGCTCGTCGATTTTGTTGCTCTCTTCGAATTGTTTTCGTTCCTCTTGGGCGCTGGCCCACCCGTCGAAATCGCCGGCTGTCCGTCGGCGCTCCATCAATACGTCCAATTCGCGGAGATAGTCTTGAGACCATGTCCGCAAGGCTGTACTTTGGGCAGTCATGAGTGAATCGAGCTGGTGAACATACTCATTTTTCTTCTGTTCAAACGCGACAAATTCAGCGCTTTGAACAACAGAGGAGTAGTCAGGGAAGTTCTCGGTCGATGCAATAGCGGATGTCAAACAGCTACGGACCGAAGCATTCGCCCCTAGCCAGTTGTGCGCATAATGTTGCAGAGGAGTTGCAAGAAGGCTGCGTTCATAGAACCAGATGCCGAGACGTGCAACATGGTAAGGAGCGGTTCGGGGGGTATCCTTGAATTGGCGGGCGAACAATGGCAGCAAGGCCAGGTAGAGGATAAATGCAGTGAAGGCGATCGTTGCACCTGTGTGGACCCGCTTATGAATGCGATGGAGTTTGATACGCCTCCCGAGGGTAAGGAGCTCATCATTGTTTGTTGCGCCAGTTGTTCTAATGAGTTCCGCATAAAGGCGGGTGGCTGTGGTCCAGTCATGATGGCGGATCGTCTGATTCAGGCGTTCAATGTCTCGTAGAAGAATCAGTTCAGGCAAGCTTTGTTCTTCCGCCAAAAAGCCATACTGCTCTTCCGAGAGTTCGCGATACTGCTTGATGAAGAGTGCGGCGCGCTCGAAATTTTCCGCGCGGATTTCCATGGGAATCTGTTCTTTAAGCTGATTACGCTTACGGATGCTCTTTTCGGCTTGCTCGCGCAACGTGCCTATTTCGTTGAGGAGCTGGCGGCCTGTTGGGCCTGCGGGTTCAAATCCGTGGATGCGTCCTGCATAGAGGTTGGCGCGTTCGAAGCGATGCTGTTCGGCTGCCTCACGCATCTTTTTCAAGATCGTCGTGAGTGTTTCGTATGCGCGCGTGTCGGCGCCGCAATTGCCACAGTACTGGACGCCAATGAAGGAGTCGGCTCCGCATTCAGGACACGCTTCGGTTCCGTCCCAACCACATTCGGCGCAATACTTCAGGGTCAACGGATTAATTGCATCACACCATTTGCAGCGCCAGGTTGTCTTCACGGTCGGCATTTCGATTTTTGTGCGTTCACGGGCTTGTGTGAGCGCATCGATAAAGGCCTGGGCGGACTGCCAGCGCTGTTCCTTGTCGGTCGCCAAAGCCTTGAGTGTGACCTCGCGTATTTGTACAGGGATGTCTTGTTCGCGGAAATAACGGGGATTCTGCCCTGTGAGCAAGAAATAGAGTAATCCGCCCAGACCGTACACGTCTGCGCGTTCATCCGATTGACGTGCATCGGTTTCTTGTTCAGGCGCACCATATCCGAGGGAGAGCAGTTTCTCGCCGGCGACCGTGATATCTGATTCCCCTTTGTGCATCAGCCGCGCCAGCCCGAAATCAACAATCTTGGGCTCGCTGGTCTTGTCGAGCAGGATATTGCTGGGTTTGAGGTCACGATGGATCACGCCGCTGGTATGCGCGTAGGTGACAGCCTTGGCGATTTTTGTGACTAGGATGACTGCGTCATCCAGCGTGTACTGTCCATGCTTGGCAACGTACTGGTCGAGTGTCAGGGGTGCATTGGGCTTGCTTAAGCCGCCGACTAGGGGCTCTTTCTGAATTTCCGGATCATCCGGGCCTGCGATGTACTCCATGACGATATAAGGGCCGTCATCATCTTCGCCGAGCGCATAGATGTGGATGATATGAACATGGCTGAGCGCGGCAACAGCCCGCGCCTCGCACAGAAAGCGTTGACGCAGCGCGGGGATTGCTTGCGCCTGGATGTTTAGGCGCTTGATCGCCACGAAACGGTCCAGGCGTTTGTCTCTAGCCAGATAAACGACACCCATGCCACCGTCGCCAATCTTACTGTAAATGGCGTAGTGATCAAAGAGACGGTCGGAGCGCGGGATAGACGTGTCGACGCTTGTGCTTTGCTGCGTTGCAGCATTTGGATCCTGTGGCAACGGCGCAGAAGCAATCCGTTCAGTTGGCGGAACATGAATACGGACGGTCGCATCTTCCGGATTTTTTTTCATAATGAACTACTTACTGTTAAGTTGTCGATAGGCTTCATACGCAGTGATGGAGACTGCATTGGCGAGATTAATACTGCGGGCATGCACGCCAGGCATCGGAATTTTGAAAAGAGTCTCACGATAGTGTTCATAAAAAGGTTCAGGAAGTCCAGAACTTTCATTACCAAACACCAACGCATCGTTTGGATTAAAGGAGCACGTGTAGAGCGATTTCTCGCCTCGCGTGCTCAAGAAGAAGATATGCGCAGGCTTCACATCCTCAAGAAAAGCATCCCAAGTATCATGAATGGACAAATGCACATGCTGCCAGTAATCCATCCCGGCGCGCTTGAGGTGATGGGCATCCAGATGAAACCCGAGTGGACGGATCAGGTGCAAAGCGCAGTCAATCCCTACGCAGACGCGTCCAATGGCGCCCGTGTTGTGCGGGATTTCAGGTTGGACTAAAACAATGTGTAGCGGTAACATATCGCACATAAACCGTTATACGTAAAAAAAGATGTTGAAAGTATAACAAAACTGTTGCAGGTGGATGTAATCTTTTTTTGTTTTTTTATGATCAGATGGTAACGGTGTTTGACAGGGAGGGGTTATTTGGGATACACTATCACCCTTTACGACCTGTTCTTTATAATTTTAATTCGGAAGGAAGTGCACCGGTGAGTGTTGTACAAGCTTTATTAGATTTGCAGGAAATCGATGGGCGTATCCGCGCCTTACAACAGGAATCGAAAGATATTCCTCAACGCAAAAGCCAAGATGCCGCTCGTTTAAATGGCGCGCGTCATGCACTTGAGCAAGCCAAGAACGATATGAAGGTTGCTCAATTGAAGGTGTCGAAGCTTGAAGGTGATGTAAAGGCTTTGCGTGATAAGATACTGGAACTGAAAAAGCATCAGGGCCAATTAAAGACCAACAAGGAATTCCAGGCTTATAATCTTGAGATTGCAAAGATTGAAAAGGACATCGACGTTTCCGAAGCCCAATTGATCGGTGCCATGGACCATGTGACGCCTTGCAAGACAATCGTGGATGAAAAAGAGGCGAAGTTAAAAGAAGAACAAGTGGTTGTTGATGCTTACTGCTCTGAGCTGGATGCACGCCTAGCTGAAGTGCTGGCCGATTTGGTTGCCTCGCAAAAAGCGCGTGCAGACGCGATACAGGGGATCCAGCCTCGCGAACTATTCATTTATGATCGGCTGTTGACCAAGCGTTGGCCCGTGGTGGTCCCGCTTCAGGAAGATGGTGTGTGCAAAGGGTGTAATCTGCAGCAGCCGCCCTCCATCACACAACTGGTCCGCAGAAATCTGGGCTTGGTTGCCTGTCAGATGTGCGGACGAATTCTTTATCGGTGATTTGAGGAGTAGGTGTGATAACCTGCTCTTATTTTTTGCGGACAGCGGAAGGAAGTGACCGATCGCTCCTGCCTCGTGCAGGGGAGGAAAGTCCGGACTCCATAGGGCGAGAGATCCGATCGTGAAGGTCGGAGGGGTGTTGCTAAATCGACATCAACGGAAAGCGCCACAGAAAACAAACCGTCTCGCGTAAGCGGGATAAGGGTGAAAAGGCGGTGTAAGAGACCACCGGGCGGTTGTGAGAGCACCGCCGCAAGGCAAGCCCTCTCTGGAGCAAGATCAAATAGGGGATTCGAGACGCGGCTCGCGTCGTTTCAGCCTTTCGGGGCTGAATAGGGTCTCGGGTAGATTGCTTAGATGAATGATCGGAGCCACGTTTACGTGGTGAACAGAATCTGGCTTATTCGCTCTTTTCGCTGTCCGCATTCTTCTTTAAAACAAAAACCGCATCGTCATCAGACGGTGCGGTTTTTGTTGCCGAAGGCAAGATTACAACGCGTTGCTGAGGATCAAGGTACCGGTGTCCTTGCCGGACATGATATCCGACAGAACATTGGAGTTGCGTCCGCCCGCGATGACGACACCGCAACCTGTCTTGGTGGCGATCTGTGCAGCATTGAGCTTGGAGTCCATGCCGCCTTTGGAGAGGCTGCCGCCCTTTTCAGCGCTGACGAACTTTAAGACATCCGACACTTTGTCCACATAAGGGATGCGCTTGTTCGTTGAATCCAGGACGCCATCCACCGTGCTGAGGATGATGAGCAGGTCCGCGCGGACGAGCTTGACGACTAATGCGGCGAGGTAATCGTTGTCGCCCAGGGAGAGGTCGGCCTTGATCTCTTCATCTGCGACCACGTCGTTTTCGTTGATGATGGGAATCACGTGGCTAGTCAGCATGTGCTCCATGGTGCGCTTCGCATTCGCATAGCGGATGCGATGCTGGAAATCAGCATGGGTCAGCAAGACTTGGCCAATGATAATTTTCTGAGAAGCGAACAATGCTTCGTAGTTAGCCATCAAGCGCGCTTGGCCGACCGCTGCGCACATCTGCAGGTCAGGGACGCCCGCCGGGCGTTCCTTGAGCCCGAGCGCATCCACGCCTGCACCAATGGCTCCCGAGGAGACCACGAGGATTTCATAGCCGTTGCGATGCATCTCTGCAATCTGCTTCACAAGGCTTTTGAGCGGGCGCATGTCGGGGTGACCGCTCTTTTCTGCAATGACGCGGGTTCCGATTTTGACTACAATACGGCGTGCTTCTGGGAGCAGCGCACGGAAACGTTGTTCAATGTTCATAGCTTTGAAATACGGCTATCCGCATCTTCCGTGCTCACGCGACCCCCATTATAGGAATCACGGAGTGCACGGGCCCTACGGATAGCGCGATGCATGTTTTACGCGCCAAGCTGGAAGCGAACGAACCGCTTGATGGTCACGGTGTCGCCAGTTGCCTTTGCGCAAGCGTTGACAATGTCCGTGATGGACAGCTTCGGTTCCTTGACGAACGGCTGATGAATCAAGCAGATGTCCGAGTAGAACTTTTGGATCTTGCCCTTCAGGATGTTCTCAATGATGTTCGCTGGCTTCTTCTGCTCCGCGAGCTGATTGCGGTAGATGTCCTTTTCAGCCTCGACAACGTCTGCCGGGACCTCTTCAGGGACCAAGTAGCGAGGCGCAGCCGCCGCGATCTGGAGAGCCAGGTCATGGACCAGCTCGACAAAGGTCGCGTGGGAGGCGGTCTCAGTCTTGCCACAAGCAACTTCGACGATCACGCCAACCTTGCCACCCATGTGGATGTAGGACTCAATCTTGCCTGTGCCGCTGAGCTCATAACGAGCCGTGCGCCGGACCTTGACGTTCTCGCCAGTCTGCGAGATGATGGTCATGAGTTCGTCCTTCATGCTGTCACCGATGTTTTCGCCCTTTTCCATTACCTTTTGGGTAACAGCCGCGACGAAATTCTTGAAGTTATCGGTCTTCGCAACGAAGTCGGTTTCAGTGTTGACTTCCGCCAGGGCGATGGTCTTGCCATCCGCCGCGACGATCGCCTTGATGATGCCTTCCTTAGACTCCTTGTCGGCGCGCTTGACTTGGATAGCCAGCCCCTTTTCACGAAGAATCTTGATTGCAGCATCCATATCGCCGTTTGTTTCGATGAGCGCCTTCTTGCAGTCCATCATGCCCGCGTTGGTACGCTGACGCAAATCATTAATAGTTGCAACTGTGATTTCTGCCATAAGAAAAGTTCCTTAACGTATCTGTGTTATGTACGATTACTCAGCAGCCGGTGCTTCAGTGGCCGGTGCTTCAGTGGCCGGTGCTGCAGTGGCCGGTGCTGCAGCTTCAGCGGGAACAGCTTCTACAGCTGCTGCCTTGGCAATGGTCGCATCCTTCGCAGCCTTAGCCGCTTTCTTGCGGGTTTCCATCAGCTTGGTCTTTGCCTTCTTGCCGGCCTCTTCGTCACCCTCGTCCTTGTCACGGCGGACCTTGCGGGCAACCTTGTCTTGGGCGTCTGACTGGACCTGCTCGGCATCGCGTTGGCGCTGGCGTTCCGCTGCCACGTGCTGATATTCTTCATTAGCTTCCTTAATCACCTTTGCAAACGCATCTGCAATGAGCTTGATGCCGCGGACAGCGTCGTCATTGCCGGGGATCACGTGTTCAATGGGATCTGGATCAGCGTTCGTATCGACAATCGCCACGATCGGAATGCCCAGACGGGTTGCTTCTGCGACGGCGTTCAGTTCACGGCAGATATCGACGACAACCATTGCGCCCGGCTTGCTGTCCATGTCGGCCACGCCGCCCAGGTTCTTCTGGAGCTTTTCGAGTTCGCGACGGAGGCTGGATGCTTCTTTTTTGTGGATGGAGAGAACGCCGTTATTGTTGCGTCCCATGGCTTCAATCTGGCGCATGCGCTTTACGCTGCGACGGATGGTCTGGTTGTTGGTGAGCGTTCCACCGAGCCAACGTTCTGTCATAAAATTCTGACCGCAAGCTTCTGCTGCTGCCTTGACGACTTCCTGTGCTTGCTTCTTGGTCGCAACGAAGAGGACTCGCTTGCCGCTCAATGCAACATCGCGCAAAAAGGCTGCGGCTTCGTCGATGAGGGTGATGGTCTGGGTAAGGTCGATGATGTGGATCCCGTTGCGCTTATCGAAAATATAGCGCTTCATCTTGGGGTTCCAACGCTTGGTTTGATGTCCGAAGTGCAGACCTGCATCCAGCAAGTCCTGAAGGGTTAGACCGGTAAGGGTCGAGACAGGCATTTCCATGATGATTCCTTAAACAATGACATGACACAGCGACAAAGCGCCTGAACATGTCTGGTTAATCCGCTTTGACGAACCGGCGCCTGACGCCGTCTCGTCTTCGCTTCCGCACGGTTAAAGTCACTCGACAATTCGTGCGATTAGGCCGTTAACAATAGCAAAAACGGTCCTGCACATGCAAGACCGTTTTTATGTTTTTTGCGTGTATATTCGAATTGATCTGACCTGTACCCGTTGCCACGGCCGCCTTGAGAAATTCACGATGCTTCACTTCCAGAGCAGTGTGAAGGGCACTGGCCCTGTGGTCGGCGCGGTCAGTGTCACGGCCAGAAGCCCTTGCGCCTCGACGGCTGCTTTACATACCGCTTCACTTTCCGCACGCGCCTTGTCAAACGTATAGCCATCCGGGATGCGGAAGCGCAAGGTCAGCGGAAAACCCTTCACAGCGGTCACCGTTCCCGTGAGCGTCTTCGTCGCCGCGTTCCACGCGAGTGCCTTCATCTCGACACCGCCCTGCGTGATATGCCGGTCGCTGCTGAGGAACTGCGGATGCGAAGTTGCTCGATGCACCGCCAGCAGGCGCGTGCCATGTCCCGGTACCTCCAGATCGAACCGCCCCGAGCGAACGCCGTGGTTTGTGCTGGTCCAAAACTCGTACACGGCGTAGCCCGCCTCTGAGTCAAGACCGAGCTCAGCGAAGTTGAAGCCCACCCGTGCTGGTGCCTCTTCCCAGTTGAAGAGAGCCACTACATCCCACGACGCAAAGGGTCGCGTGATCTTGAGGTCCCAAACAGGCATCAGCTGGAAGATCGGATAGAGATCCATCGGCCGCACATTACAGACCGGCAGCGCCTGCTGCAGCAAACGCATGCGTTCAGGTGCGAGTCCATCAAGTTTGTCGCCCGCAAACATCATCTGCCCTGGGAGTGCCACTACGGTCGTCGAGAGGCGCGCCTGCTCGAGGCCCAGGAAGTCTCCGACCAGCAACGTGTCCGGATCAGCATAAAAGACAATGTTGTGCGCGAGGAGCTGGTTTAACGTACATTTTGCCTGATTCAGCAGGTTGGCCCATTTGGGCGGCTGGTTCGGATGCACGATGTCCGCGCCGGTGCGCGCAGCATCGGCCACCGCCACCTCCGCGCCCGTGTAATGGCCCTGACACGCCAGAAACACACGGTCTGGGCCGATGCCCTCGCGGAACGCGTTGACACACCGTTCGAATGGTTTTGGACAGGAGGGGTCCTTGAACCGGGCCTTGATCTCCGGCCGCTCGAAGAAGTGTGCGCTATAGCCGCGGTTGCGGCCCGACATGCCGTCGATCTTGAAGAATGCGTAGCCCCACTCCTTGGACATGACGCGGTGGATTTCGCGCAGATAGTCGATTACCTCCTGTTGCGACGGATCAATGGTGTACTTTCCGTTCCAGGTCGAGATCGGTTTGCCCTTCTCGTCATGCAGGAACCATGACTTATGAGCGGCGTAGAATGCGTCGCTGCCTGTGCCGAACGGCGCAGTCCAGATTCCTGGACGGAAACCTAACGAGCGGATGTCGTCCGCCAGCTTTTTCATCCCCTCCGGGAACTTGCGGGGACTGGGCATCAGGCTCAGGTTGTCGAATGCGCTCACGGGCAACTGGTCGGAGTTGTCTTGCCACGACTCGATGGACCAGAACTCCATTCCGAACGGTTGCAACTGCGTCTGGCCGATCCGTGCCTCGGCAAGGTTGTCCACTGCAGTAGCTTTGTCAAAATAGGTATTCCACGACATCCAGCCCGTGGGCGGTGACGGGCAGCGCGTCCGGTCGATTGGCCGATAGTAAGGCATGTAACGGCGGCGGTAGTAGTCTCGCTCGATTGTGAAGGCCCACACCGCCTCCGACGCCTCTTCGATCCGAGCGCGCAGCGCCAGAGTGTATGTGCCAACGCCTTTCGTCCCCAGACGTCGTTGTGGCGCGTGGATCAAGAACGCTCGGTCGAGTTGCGGATCGAACAGCGCGTTGTTTAAGGTCGAGTCGGAAGGGCCTGACGCGAGTTGCAACACGCGCGATGTATTCACGGATTCTGTGCGGCAGGCGAAGCTGTCGGGGGTGAATGTGACCTCACTGTCGAACCGTAGCTCGCCACTGTAGTTTTGTGCTGTCCGGTGATACACCAGCAGTTCCAGCCGGTCACCATTGTCCACGAAGGCGAGATACCCCTGTATGTCGCCCTTCTCGTCGAGCAACGCTAGACGTGTGCGCATCGCATCACGCGGCGCGACTACCCGCCACGGCTTCTCCCCCGAGGAAAAACCGAGCGAACCGCTGATGTGCACTGCGCCTGCCGCGTGCACAAGTTCCAGCCGTGCATCCGCTTCGTTGAACGTCACGTTCCAGTTACCAAGTGACAGCGCGAACAACGCTACAGCCGTATTCAGCATAGATTCTCCTGTCCTGATCTGTAGGGCGTATTGTAAACGGCAACCCTGCGGCTTGATTACGTGTAACGCAAGATTTCGTCGGCTGTGGTATAGCCGTCAAGCACGTTGCGGATGGCATCTTCACGCATAGTCCGCATGCCGAGTTCGCGTGCGCGTTCACGGATGAAGAGGGTTGGGCGGCGTTCGTTGATCAGGTCGCGGATCGGGTCTGTGACGCGCAAGTACTCAAAGACGCCTTTGCGTCCTTTATATCCGGTCCCGCTGCATTTGGTGCAGCCTTTGCCGTAATAGAACTGACGGTCTCCAACGTCTTCCCGTTTCAGCCCGAGGCGGGCGAGGATGTCGTTGTCCGGCGTGAAACCTTCTTTGCAATTGAGACAGACAGTACGTACCAGGCGTTGCCCCAGAACCGCTTCAAGGGTCGATGAGATGAGATAGGGTTCCACGTTCATATCAATGAGACGCGTCACCGCACCTGAAGCGTCATTCGTGTGAAGCGTACTGAAGACCAAGTGACCTGTGAGCGAAGCCTGAACCGCGATTTGCGCGGTTTCAAGGTCGCGAATTTCACCGATCATCATGATATCGGGGTCTTGACGCAAGAAGGCGCGAAGCACTTTTGGGAAGGTATTGCCCGTACTCGGGTTGATTTGCACTTGCACGATGCCGTCGATGTCATATTCGACTGGCTCTTCGGCGGTAAGCAGCTTGGAGTCAATTGTGTTGATGCGGCTTAGACAGGAGTAGAGGGTGGTCGTTTTGCCTGAACCCGTCGGCCCGGTGACGATGATAATGCCGTTCGGTTTTTCAACGTCCATGGTGAGGATTTCATAGATGTCTTCAGGCAGTCCGATGTTTTCGAGGGAGAGCGAGACAACGCTACGGTCCAATACGCGGAGCACCACGCTTTCGCCGAAGGAGGTCGGCAAGCACGAGACACGCAAGTCGATTTGACGACCTGCCACGGTCAAGGCGATACGGCCGTCCTGAGGGACGCGGCGTTCCGCGATATTCAGGCCGGACATGACCTTCACGCGGGAAATAATCGGAAGGGCCAGGCGACGGGGCGGAGGCGCCATTTCATAGAGCGCGCCGTCCACGCGGTAGCGAATCTTGAAGTCCTTCTCAAACGGTTCAAAGTGAATGTCGGATGCGCGGTCCGTGACAGCTTGATACAGGACTAGGTTCACAAAGCGAATCACAGGTGCAGCAGATGCTGCAGATTCGATGCTCTTCTCGTCCATGCTGTCGTCAGCGCCCAGTGCGACGTTGTTCGCCATGTCCGAGTCAAGACTGTTAATCATGTCCGCGACAGTCGCACTTTCATCGCCGTAATATTCAGAGACGCGTTCACGTACATCTTTTTCGTGGGAGAACACAAACTGGATATCCTTGGTCAGCACGAACATGAGTTCGTCCATGACGTGCGGGTCAATCAGGTCGCTCGTGGCCAAGGTGATGGTGCCGGCTGTCGTCGCGACGGGGACGATCATGTACATGCGAGCGATATTGCCCGGGACACTTTCGATGATATCCGAGTTCAGGGTTGCCATGCGCAGATCAACGACTTCGCAACCTTGGTAGGAGGCCATCATGTTCAGCAAGTCATCTTCAGTCACATAGCCTGTTGAGACGAGCAGCGTGCGGATCGATTTGCCGCTACGCGTATGTTCTTCACGCAAATCATCGATCTGCTGGTCATCGATGATGCCGTTGCTGGTCATCAAATCAAGAAGAGGCTCGTATGTGGAAACGGGTGCGGGGGTGGGTACTTCAGCCATAAGTATTAACCTCTTCCTTTTGTTTGGAGTTCAGATTTGAGTTTCTGAACCAGCGTGTCAGGATCCTGAGACTTGGTGACGAGGTCATCGTAGGAAATCAGTCCGGCCATATAGAGTTCGAGCAAATGGGAGTCCAGTGAAATCATGCCGAACTTAGCCCCCGTCTGGATGTCCGATGTAATTTGGAAGGTCTTGTTGTCGCGAATACGGGAACGGATGGAGGGCGTTGAAATCATGATTTCAAACGCGGCGACGCGTCCGGGTTTGTCTACGCGCGCCAGGAGGAGCTGTGAGATAACCGCGACGAGGCCGACGGAGAGCTGTGTACGAACCTGTTCCTGCTGGTCCGTCGGGAAAGCATCAACAATACGGTCGACGGTCGCCGCCGCGCCGGTGGTGTGCAGCGTTGCAAAGACCAAGTGTCCTGTTTCAGCAGCAGTGATGGCCGCTTGCATGGTTTCGAGATCGCGCATTTCACCGACGAGAATCACATCAGGGTCTTGGCGCAGCGCACGGCGGATCGCTTCTGCGAAGGTGGTCACGTCCGTGCCAATTTCACGTTGCGTGACAATACACTTCTTGTGCGGATGATAATATTCAATCGGGTCTTCAACCGTGATGATGTGAACGTCGCGCTCCATGTTGATGATGTTGATCATGCTGGCGAGCGTCGTGGTCTTTCCTGAACCGGTCGGACCTGTCACGAGGATGAGTCCGCGCGGCTTGAAGAGGAGTTCCTTCACCTGTTCCGGCAGGCCTATTTGTTCCAGAGTGAGCAACTTGCTAGGAATCTGGCGCAAGACAAGCGAGTAATTACCGCGTTCCTTGAAGGCGCTGACGCGGAAACGCGCGACGTCTCCGAAGGGGAGCGCATAGTCCGCGCCGCCGACCCGTTCGATCTCCTGAAGCTTCTCTTCGGGCGTGATGGACTTGACAAGTTCAAACGTATCTTCCCGCGTAAACGGAGGCGAGTCCAGTGGCGTGAGCGATCCGTGGACGCGTAACATGGGGGGTAAGCCTACGCGGATATGAAGGTCAGACGAACCTTCGTCGACGGTTGCCTGCAACAAGTCGTTCATGGTCATTTCTAGGCTCATTAGTCAGCATCTCCCATGGTTGCGCGTAGCACTTCTTCAAGCGATGTCATGCCGGACGCAATTTTCAATATGCCATCTTCACGTAATGTGCGCATCCCCATTTCGCGTGCGCGTGCACGTAACGTTGTGGATGGCGCATGATCAAAGATTAGGCGCTGGATCGTGTCATCCACCAAAAAGATTTCAAAGATACCTTTACGTCCCTTGTACCCGTTGTTGCTGCAGTTCGTGCATCCCGTTCCCTTGTACATTTTTGATCCGGAGACGCTCTTGCCGATGGCCCCGAGCATTTTGATCTCGCGCTCGGTCGGCGTGTATTCAGCCTTGCAGTTGGTACAAATCGCACGGACGAGTCGCTGGGCCATGGCGGCGCGGAGTGCTGAGGCGACCAGAAAGGGTTTTACGCCGATATCCAACAGACGGGTCACGGCGCTGGGGGCATCATTGGTGTGAAGGGTGCTGAAGACCAAATGACCCGTGAGCGCGGCTTCCATAGCGATATCCGCTGTTTCATGGTCACGAATTTCACCGATCATCACAATGTTCGGTGCTTGACGCAAGATGGAACGGAGCGCGGTGGAAAAGTCCAAACCCACGTCCCTGTTCACACCGACCTGGTTGATGCCGGACATCACGTATTCGACAGGATCTTCAACGGTAATAATTTTACGGTCAGGCAGGTTGATCTGTCCCAAACAAGCATAGAGCGTCGTGGTTTTGCCTGAACCGGTCGGGCCGGTCACCAGCAACACGCCGTCTGGCAGGGTGATCAGACGTTCAAACTTGTTCTGGTCATCTGACAAAAAGCCAAGTTGCGGCAAACCAAGCGAGAGGTTCGTCTTGTCGAGAATACGCATGACGATGCTTTCGCCATGGTTTGTCGGCACGGACGATACACGCAAGTCGAGCTCACGTCCCTGAACCTTAATCTGAATACGTCCGTCCTGCGGAATGCGTTTCTCAGAAATTTTCATGTTCGACATGATTTTTAAGCGGCTGAGGATCGCGGACTGTAGGCGTTTGTTGGGGCTGTCCATCTCGCGCAGGGCACCGTCAACGCGGTAACGTACGCGAAAGGTACGTTCCATAGGTTCGAGGTGAATATCCGAAGCGCGCATCTTAACCGCTTCCGTGATCAGGAGGCTGACGAGACGGATAATCGGCGCATCGGAATCTTTGGAGTCGGAGGTCACCTCGGACTTTTCTTTCTCCGAAATATCAATGCTCGGGTCATCCTTATCAAAAATATTTTCAAATTCAGCAGGATAGAGCTTGTCGACGGCTGCCTTTACTTCATGGCGCGGGGCAATTACGGCATCGACGTCACGCTTGAGCACATAATGAAGGCTATCGACAGTGTCGTACGCCATTGGGTCGCTGAGGGCGACGGTCACGGACGTAGCGGTTGCAAATACAGGAACAACCCCATATTTGCGGGCGAGGTCGCTGGGAATGATTTCCTTTACCGAGGGATCGATAGCATCTGCATTGACATGGACATACTGCATGCCGAATTGTGTTGCAATCATGCCGAGGACAATATCTTCCGTAAGCGCACCTGTTTGGATAAGAATGTCCAACGTGGTTTCGCCCTCCTGCTTGAGCGAATTCACTACAGCAGTCACTTGCTCAGGCGATACATATCTCTGTTCCTGCAAGAGTTCCAAGACATAATCATCATTTGAAGTCACAGTGGTTCTCCCATCTCTAAAAATCGGATCTAGCGGTCAAGTGTCACACACAAACTGACATGACCTCATTAAAGGCCATTAAATTACCCTTTTAATCCAAATCAGACAAGTTAATTATTGCTCCAATGCTTTGGCAACTAAATCACCAGAATCGCACCTAGTCTGATTTCAAACATCGTATCGCCGCAAATCCGCTGCCGTGATATCCTTTGCGGGCACAAGAACATAGTGTTTCTGGTCAATAATCCTAACATCTTCGCCCTCCATCGTCAGTTCAAACATCGCCAGCCGATCATCACCCAGTAGATGTACGGAAACCGCCCGGCAAAGGAGATGGGGAAACTTTTCCCGACAAAAAGCGATATCTTGTTCCGTTTGAACGACGCCATGTCTGTCTTTTGCTGTTTTTGCTTGAACGGGAACAATAAACTGCCTCCCTCTCCGGTCAACCCCGACATACAACTCGTCAATCTCTATCTGTCCAACACTTGAAACGGTTGTCCTCAGATGATTTTGCATGGAATGCGAGGTTATCCCAAGGAATATATCGATAAGCCGATTGTACCGAACCTTTGCCAGCATGGCTTGCTCGTCATCAAAAGCATTTTTTATAAGGATTTCGGGTGTGGCATTCGGAATTTTGATTGGTAAAAGATTAATATCAGGCTCAATCTTTACCTGTGGCGACTGTTTAAAGCAATACTTCCCTTTGCCTGCGCCTCTGATCATCCAGGATAATCCTTTTTTGGCTGTTTTCGTCACGGAGGCCGGAAGATTGGTTCGATAGCGAAAGGAATAGATGATGTCTCCCAGGTTCTTCGGCAATATAATGCCAAGCTCTGTTGCGGTTTTCTCTATTTCGTTGCGCAGAAAATAAAACTCATTCACCCCGGTTTGGTAGTGCTTAAAGAAGATCGCTTCTAAAAGCTGTTCATATCGATTGAGCGCTGTTTTCATACCGCCACCATTTCTTTTTTACGCGTACGCTGAGCTATAACTGTTGAAGATACACTAAAATGATTTGCTGCTTGTTTCATGTCGAGGGACAATAACGCAGGGTTCCCAAGCGAAATGGGTTTGGTGTGATATTTAGGTGAGATGCCTAAGGCATGTATAATTTCTGATGCGACGGCCCGCCCAAGCAACGGAGGAACACTGTTTCCTATTTGACGGAAGCCATGCCATTTTGTCACATGGAATCTGAACCAATCTGGATATGAATGAATGCGTGCCGCCTCTCGTACCGTGATGACTCTCGGATAAACAGGATGAATGGGGCGTGGCGAGGTAAATGCCCCTCGCGCACTGTCTGTCCCAGCCCGCAGTGTATTGCATAACCCTTTCAAATCGAGTTTGAAAAATCGGCTAATGGGCTCTGTCATGCCGGACTCGGCCAATTCAAAGCGGCGCACGGACTCGGCTGTATGCGTTGTACGTAAACTGGAAGTTAATAAGTCGGGATTATAGGTTCGACAATAACCGAAGTCCTCCGGATCATGCTCCACGCCTTTAAGATATTTTGAATAGAGCGATTTCGACTTCCATTTGACATGCGTTGTGTCAGAGTCCATGAGTTCTTCAAAATCGTCAGCATTTGGAAGGTCGCTTATCGCCTCTTCGATGGTCACTTTACTCGGGTGTGCATCAGGGTAGACAGGCAGAGCCTGATCCTCGCGATACGCGAGCAGGAAAAGCCGTTGTCGATTCTGCGGAACGCCATAGTGAGCCGCATTCAGAACACGATAGGGCTGTACAACCTGATATCCGATCAACTGGAGCGCTTCAATTAACTCGTGCAAGAAGGTGACATGATTACCAACCGTCAACCCCTTCACGTTTTCGAATACACAATATTTCGGAGCCAAATCTTTGACAAGTCGCACATAATGATAGACAAGCTGGTTGCGGGGATCATCAAAGGCTCTCTTCCCAATCAGAGAGAATCCCTGACAGGGTGCCCCCCCGCAGACAACATCCACAGGGCGATCAGCTATCCCGGACCTCTCTCGGATGAGTTGGCCCGTGAGATCACGAACATCTGCGCAGATGGACGCTGAATAGGGGAAGTTAAATTCGTGTGTTGCGCAATGAACAGGATCAATCTCCACACAAGCGGCAACATCAAACCCAGCTTGTTCAAAACCCAGCGACAGCCCTCCTGCGCCGGCAAATAAGTCAATGGCTATCGGGCGTTTCTTAGCAGGCGAACAATAGACATGCTCTGCTCCAGACAGTCGCGAGGGATGAGCATCATCAATAGGCCAGAACATGAATTGCCCCTGCGAGAGAAGATGGGGTTGTGACTCAAACGTTAAAACACATAACCCCGCCCGTTCCAATTCAGTCTGATATCCTGTTGCGCTCTCATAAACAGAAGACGCATACGAATCAACATCGAAAACGCGCCGTTGATTCATTCGTGCATACGAAACCAGTTCTTTTACTTTATACGACCTACTCATAAATTAGTTCTAGTTTCCGTTAAATTGACCGTGTCTTGCAAGTCTAAAATCAAGTAGGTATTATTCCTATGGTTTTGGGATGAACTCGCTAACCAGTTTGGGGTCTGCCTTGCCCTTGCTGAGCTTCATGACTTGGCCAATCAAAAATTGTAAAGCCGCTGGTTTGCCACCTAGGTAATCCGCGACAACCTTTGGATGCGCCGCTAGTACCTCTGCAACGATCTTCTTAAGAGTCTCTGGGTCGCAGACTTGTCCAAGACCCCGCGAATACATGAGCGGTTTTGTAGGCCTCAATCCCGTTTCGAACATCTCCCGGAGAAGTTCTTTCGCAGTCGGGCCGTTGATCACCCGCTGATCCAGTAGCAGAATTAAATCTGCTAGGGACTCGGGGGTTAAGGCGCTTTGGCTGATAGACTTGCCGCTCTCTGAAAGTAGCCGCATAACCTCGACCATGAACCAGTTGGAGGCGATTTTGTAAAGATTTTTGCCGCAGAGCTTTGCAAAAGCCTCAAAGAAGTCGGCGTTTTCCCGTGCATCCGCGAGGACGCCCGCGTCGTATTCCGGTATGCCGTACTCTTCCATCATTCGCGTCCGGCGAAGGGAGGGCAGTTCAGGCAACTCCTTGCGCCAAGCCTCGATTTGGGCTTCGCCTAAGGCAAGGGGGACGAGGTCGGGCTCTGGGAAGTAACGATAGTCATGCGCGTTCTCTTTTGAACGCATGGGCTGCGTCTCGTTGGAGTCAGGCTCCCAACGGCGTGTCTCCTGGACCAGTTTGAGGCCGTGTGTCACGGCGTAGGTCTGGCGTGCGATCTCATAGTTCGCTGCCGCGTAAATGCCCTTGAAGGTGTTCATGTTCTTGATTTCCACCTTGGTGCCCAACGTCGTCTGGCCCTCGGGCCGGATGCTGACGTTGACATCTGAGCGCATGTTGCCCTCTTCAAGGTTGCAGTCGCTCACACCCGTGTAGACCAGAATCTGCTTTAGCGCCTGCAAGTAGGCCAGCGCCTCGTCCGGGGATGAGAGATCCGGCTCGGAGACAATCTCCATGAGCGGTGTGCCGCCACGATTGTAGTCCACGCCGCTGAACTGCGCATAGTGATTGATCTTTGCCGCGTCTTCTTCAAGATGGATATGGTTGATATGGACGAACTTCGGGCCGTTCGGGGTCTGGATGGTCACGCCGCCACCCAGGCAGAGCGGATGGGTATTCTGCGAAATCTGATAATCCTTGGCCATGTCCGGATAGAAATAGTTTTTCCGGTCAAAGGTGCTGTGCTTGTTGATGGTGCACCCCAGCATCAGGCCGGACATCACGGTCAGTTTGACAGCCTCTTTGTTGGCGACGGGCAAAGCGCCTGGATAGCCTAAGCAGACCGGGCAGACATTCGTGTTCGGCTCCTCGCCGAATTTCAAGCTGCACCCGCAGAACATCTTTGTCGCAGTCTTCAACTGCACGTGCGTTTCAAGTCCTATGGTGGTTAAGTATTTCATCGTCTTTGCTCCTCATACGCCGCGCCCACTCTCAGGAGGGTGGGTTCACCTAAGGAGGGACCTAAAATTTGCAGACCAATGGGCATGCGTTCGCTCGTCATGCCGCATGGGACGGACATACCGCAAAGCCCTGCAAGATTGGCCGGGACCGTAAAAATATCACCGAGATACATCTTGAGCGGATCATTCGTGGACTCACCTAGCTTATAGGCGGCAGTCGGGGCAACAGGTGTCATGATCACGTCGCACTGCTTAAAGGCATTTGTAAAGTCGTTCCGGATGAGCGTCCGCACCTTTTGTGCACGGCCATAGTAGGCATCGTAGTAGCCGCTGCTGAGCACGTAGGTACCCAGGATGATGCGGCGCTTCACTTCGGTGCCAAACCCTTCGGCGCGGCTCTTGGCGTAGAGGTCGAAGACCGACTCCGGATTCGCTGTCCGGTGTCCGTACCGGACGCCATCAAAACGCGCCAGGTTGGCGGAGGCTTCCGCTGTTGCGATGATGTAATAAACGGAAATGGCGTATTCGGTGTGCGGCAGGCTGACGTCGACAATTTCTGCGCCGGCCTTCGCGCAATCATCGATGGCCTTGCGAATGGAGGCCATGACTTCAGGGTCAGTCCCCTCAATGAAGTACTCCTTGGGCATGCCGATGCGCAAACCCTTGAGTCCGCCTTTCAAGGCTGCCCGATAATCTGGGACCTCGACATTCGCCGTGGTTCCATCGTGGCTGTCCACACCGGCGAGCGCCTGCAAGAGTATAGCGGCATCCTCGACGGTCTTGGTCATGGGGCCCACTTGGTCGAGCGATGATGCATACGCGGTGACGCCATAGCGTGAGACGCGGCCATAAGAGGGTTTTAAACCGACGCAACCGCAGAAGGCTGCTGGCTGACGGATCGATCCGCCTGTGTCTGTACCGAGCGCTGCAAGGGCTGTTCCGGCGGCGACTGCAGCGGCTGACCCGCCGCTTGATCCGCCGGGGACGCGAGAGAGATCATGCGGATTGCGCGTGGTGATAAATGCGGAGTTTTCCGTCGAGGATCCCATGGCGAACTCATCCATATTGGTGCGTCCGGTAAAGACTGCACCTGCGGAGCGGAGGCGTGCGGAGACAGTTGCATCATAGGGTGAAACATAGCCTTCGAGCATCTTGGAGGCGCAGGTGCAGGGCTGCCCTTTGACATTGATGATATCCTTGATGGCTACAGGGATGCCGAGCAGGTCGTTGTCCTGTCCGGCGTTTCGTGCCGCATCGGCGGCAGCGGCCTGCTTCAAGGCACCTTCAGCGTCCACGGTCAGGTACGCATTAAGCTGGCCGTCTTTTTCAGCAATAGCCGCCAATACACTCGTGGTCAGTTCAACAGCCGAGAATTCGCGCTTCCGCAATCCGTCCGCCGCCTTAGAAATAGTCAGGGTGTCAATATTCATGCAATGTCCATGTAAAAAATGAGGCCTAAAAGGTAACACAGCCCCCCCTCGGATGTCAACGCCGCAAGGGGTGCGAATAGCAATTTCCTACACATTCAAACCCGATATGTTCTGTGCCCATCCGACGCAGCTCCGCTCAACACGTTTTCTACAACATGCGGAAAATTCCCACTTGCGATCAATTTCGAACTTTCCTATACTTGCCCATATTTCATTTGCCGCTTACCGTTTGCCAACAAAAGGGAAAATCCAATTGAAACACGTCATGCGAACCTTATTACTTTATACAGTCATATCCTCATTCGTTTTAATTACCCAAGCAGATTCCAAGCAGAGCGAGAATAGGCCCAAGTCGCTTCGTATCGTTGGGTATCTTCCCGAGTATAGCATGGACTGGATTCCCACTTCATGGGGTACGAATCTTACGGATATTATTTACTTCACTAGCATCCCATAGGGGATGAAAACAGGCACTCCGCCCCCTTTCCCCCATT
>JBAXCC010000007.1:0-30374 GCA_037141675.1 bacterium
TAACTCTCAATTTCGGAAACACGGCCTTCCCCTTGGATATTGGCTATTCACTTTCAGGCGCAACGCTTGGCGTGTCCGTCGAGCTTTAAAGAGTACGGACTACCCGATGTTGGGCATTTTCTTTCTTTTCACCTTCTGTAAACCACCTTTGAGACAACCTTGATCATGTCGCGGAGTTCCAGCATTTCCGTTTTATTTATCTTTCCTTGGTTTGCCGCGATGGTTCGTTCCATGGATTCCATGAGTAGCGCCCACCCATCAGTCAGACCATTGAGGCAGGAGAATCCAGATCTTAATTCCTGAGCAGCAGCAATGTTACCCTGCCTCTCGATCCTGTCCGTCAGATCGCGCAGCGCAACAAAAAACTCCTCATTGGATTTGAAACCTTTCATATTCTCATTACCCAACGTCAGAACTGAGCTACCGCAGCGGTCAGCTGTTAGCTCCATTGATCTTGTTAGGAGCATTCTTGTTTTCGTTTTCACGGATGACCCGCTGTCTCCTGTAAGCCCACGGACAGAGCAAGCATAAGCCAATCAAAAACAAGGCGGAATATTCGGTCTGGCGCAACGGGTCTAGCACGGTCAAGAGGGTGAACACAATGACCGCGACGGCAGCGACGACGCCCAGTTGACACACAAACGCCCGTTCGCGCGACCCCTTCGGCGTGGACTTGGCGATGAGCAGTGTTGGGAGAGCGACCGAGAGAGCCAGGGTCAGTCCAAATCCCGCCACAACAATCAACCACACCCACCACGGCGTAGATCGAAAGAATTCTGTAAGCATGTCTTCCTCCTAACGTTTAATGTGCCTCAGTTGTCTTTTGTTGGCAGCCTTGCCAGCGATGGGGACATTCTGGTTCTTTTTGAGGAGTAATTCAAGGTAGAAATGCGTCAAGGTGATCATTTTGCCCACGAATCTCCCCGAAATGGGTTGATTTTCTTTCGGCTGGGTACAGCCGCCGTTAATCACTAAGAAACTCAACCCATGATTTGGATAACTCACTAGATCTGCTCTCCTAGAACATCTCAGCGGTGTGTGTTTTTGAGTGATGAACGACGACGGTATCCCGTCGGCAAAAACACACACGGCTTAGCGGAGATTCGCGGGGAGAAGTCGCCAGCCGGGCTTACTTGCGAAAGACATCCCGGACCGCTTCGAGGTATTTCATGCCATTGATCTGGTCGGGTTCGAGATAGCTGCCTTCGGTCCATTCGTTCCAGCAGTTGATGTTGAGGATGCGCGGGCCGTCAGGTTGCGCAAGCAGACGCTGTTTCGTCTGCTCCAGCGCCGCACGGAAATTCTCGGGCGTGTTGTTGCCGATCGTGTTCATGAACGGATAACCGAAGTTGCCGAATTCGTCCCGCTGGTCTGCACGTGGACTGGAGTCCCAGCCCATCGTCACATTCGGGAAATAGGGAACGCCGAAGCTCGTCCGGGCGCCATCCCAATACTTGAAATAGGCATCGCGGACCGTGTTGTAGTCCGTCACCTGCTGAGGCAGTTGAACATGATGAATCCAGACGTAGGACGTCACTGAGTCAAACCCGAGATCGCGCACCAACTGTTTGGTGTCCGCTGGCTTTTTCTCAGCGGGTAAAATCGTATGACCCCAGACCACGGCGTTGAGATGCAGACCTGGCAGACCCGCGGCCTTGGCCTTGGCGCGAAACGCATCGAGCGCGGCACGCGTGGCCGGCACCGAGCCAAAATTTTGCAGCAGCTTGGTCAGATCGTAGAATGAAAAATAGGGTTTGCCGTCGATCTTCCAGTAGGACGGATGCTGGAAATAGTCTTTGATGAGGCGGTCGGTAATCTGCTCAAACATCACCGGAGTCACTGTTCCGGGGTAGAGCAGTTTGCGCGGCGCACCACGCCGGTAGGGATGGATATCCTCCCAGTCGTGATTGGCCCACATGAAGGCGAACTTGAGTCGCTGATTATTCTTCGCCTTCAGAAAGCCATTGTCAATCGGCCGTTCGAGAAACGGTCCGTCGTTATAGTAATACCAGTCGAAGATGAAGGCATTGATGCCATGGTCTGCGGCGGCGTCAATCTTCTGCGCCATCATGGAGGGATCAGATTCATCCGTGTAACCCCACAACGGCACCTTGGGCTGCTGATGTCCAGGGAAACGCGGCTTCGCATCTTTGACCAGTTCCCACTCCGCCCAGGCCGGACCCTTCGTCTTTGCATTGCGCGCATCGCTGGGATGATAATTGCCAAAGTAGTAGCTGGCAACAGTGATAGATTGATCTGCCGAGGATGCACGTTGCGGCGTGTTAGTCTCCGCGGCCTGAAGCACAGTTGCGGCCAGGGTTAATGCCATGACCGTCTTTATTGGCTGAGTAATGTTCAATTTGAATTCCTATCTTTTAAGATTAATGTGATCCCCGTTGCGATAAGTTGAAAGTCTAACAAATTCGGTTGTTGCTAGCAAGTTGTCGAATGATACCTTTTGCCTGTAATTAGTGAATCCTATTATTTCTATTTTAAAAATTACAAGTGACTGAGCGGGCTTCCTTTGTTATTCTCAATATCAATGAAGGAGAATTATATCATTATGAAGCAACACAAACATCCTGCATCAAAACCCTGCGGGCTCTTAATATTGCTGGCGTGCCTAGGACTCTGTGTACCTGCGTCCTGCGTGCTGGCAGAGGATGTCCGGGTCGGTATCATCGGGCTGGACACGTCACACGCCATTGCCTTTACACAAGCACTGAATGGCACCAACAAGCAGCCGGCTCATGCGGGGTTTCGCATCTCGGCCATTTATCCGCCCGGAAGTAAGGACATCCCGTCCAGTACCAACCGTGTCGCCAAATATCTTGAGACCGTGAAACCGTACAACGTAGAGATCGTCGGATCCATTGACACGTTGCTCACGTTGTGCGATGCCGTACTGCTGGAATCAAACGATGGCCGCGTCCATCTGGAGCAGGCACTCCCTGTATTTAAGTCAGGCAAAAAAGTCTTCATCGACAAACCCATCGCGGCTTCGTTAACCGACTGCATTGTGCTGTTCAAGCTCGCAGAGAAGTATAAGGTGCCCATGTTCTCCTCCTCCTCCTTGCGCTATCTGGACAAGATTCAGGAGATCCGCGCCGGGAAGCACGGCAAAGTTTCTGGCGTAGATGCCTGGAGCCCCTGCACGCTCGAACCGACGCACCCTGACTTGATGTGGTATGGCATTCACGGTGTGGAGACACTCTTTACCGCTATGGGCACAGGTTGCGAATCTGTCGTACGGGTCAACACACCAGGGACGGATCTCGTTGCCGGAACCTGGAAGGACGGCCGCATCGGCGTCTTCCGCGGTAATCGCAGCGCCTCCGCAGGTTATGGCTACACCGTCTACACAACAAAAGGAATGATGACGTCGGGCAAGTTCTCTGGCTATGATGCGTTGCTGACGGAGATCTTGGCGTTTTTCAAAACAGGAACCGTCCCGGTCTCAGCGGAAGAGACCATCGAGATCTTTGCCTTCATGGAGGCTGCGGACGAAAGCAAGCGACGCAACGGCACGCCTGTAAAGCTCGCTGACGTACTCGAAAAAGCACAGCGTGAAGCCGCAGTAAAACTGGAAAGCTTGAAATAAAATCATAAGGGGGAATGCACTATGAACAGAAGAACATTTATTCAACAATCGGCCATTGCAGGATTTAGCATCCTGTCTGCTGACAAGCTGTTTGGGCAGGCGACTCCGTCAAAGACAGTTCGAATCGCAATCATGGGTTGTCATTCCGCGGGACGCGGCTGGGCGATCATGCGTGCGCTCATGAAACTCCCGGGCGTGGAGATTGCAACCGTCTGCGATGTGGATTCACGGGCGCGCGATGAGGCCGCTGCACTGGTTCTAAAAATACAAGGAAAGCTACCCAAGAAAGAAGTCGATATCCGCAAGGTCCTTGAAGACAAGTCGATTGATGGCGTAGTCACCGCGACACCTGACCACTGGCATGCGCCAGCAGCGCTGATGACCATGAAAGCTGGCAAGGCTATTTACGTGGAGAAGCCCGTCTCGCATAATCCGCACGAGGGTGAAATGCTGGTCGAAGCCTCCAAAATCTATAAAGTGCCGTTCCAGATGGGAAATCAGCGCCGCTCGTCCACTGTTTATCAAGCCGCAATAGCTGAAATCCACAAGGGCGTCATCGGCGATGCGCGCTATGCGCGCTGCTGGTATACGACCCAACGGCAGCCGATCGGAAAAGGGAAAGTAACAGCCCCGCCTGAATGGTTGGATTGGGGTCTCTGGCAGGGCGTTGCACCGCGCAGGGAGTTCAAAGACAACCTAGTTCACTATAAGTGGCACTGGCGCCGTCATTACGGCACAGGGGAGTGCGGCAACAATGCGCCCCATCACGTCGATATTGCACGTCTGGCCTTAGGTGTGTTATTCCCGCGCCGTGTCACATCCGGCGGTGGCAGGCTATTCTACGAAGGTGATGACTGGGAATGGTTTGATACGCAGACGGCCTCCATTGAATTCGCGAACAGGAAATTCATCTCCTGGGAGGGGTTCACCTCTGTCAAGGGACGGCCTTATGAAGGGGTTGGCACGGGCGCGATGATCTATGGCCTGAAAGGCTCTGTTCTGTTTGCCCCCAATGACACCTGCATACTCTTTGATCCAGCCGGGAAAGAACTGCAGAAATGGGACGGCAAAACTACAACAGACGATGCAGCTTCCAATCGCACCAACCCGACGAATGATCTGGATGTCGCGCATACGGGCAACTGGATTGAGTGCATCCGTGCGAACAGCACTGCAACCGCTTCACCTGCGCTGGAGGCACATGCGAGCACCCTGATCACCCACCTGGCCAACATTGCACTGACCACCGGCGAGACCGTCTGGATTGATCCTGAAACCGGGAAGCTGGCCGGCAAGGTCGGCCAAGAGTATTGGTCACGCGAATATGAAAAAGGTTGGGAGATGAAACTGTAGTCGCACAAGGAACAACATGAATATTTCTATTGAAACCAATAAGAACGCAGTGGGGAAGCGCTCGGCTGAACAGGCCTCTGCATACATTGTTCAGGCCATTGAAAAAAAGGGGATGGCTTCGATCATCGTCGCGACCGGCGCAAGTCAATTCGAGTTCCTCCAGCACCTAACCGCGGACGTGCGCATTAACTGGTCGAACGTCACTGTATTTCACCTGGATGAATACGTCGGCATTCCCGTGACGCATATCGCCAGCTTCCGCAGATATCTGCGCGAGCGCTTTGTGCAGCAGCTCCCCTGTCCGCTCGCCGCCTTCCATGAGGTGAATGCTTCGAGTCATCCGATAGAGGAGTGCGAACGCCTCAGCGCCCTTATTTCAAAACAGGAGATTGATGTCTGTTGCATGGGCATTGGCGAGAACGGGCATATTGCGTTCAATGATCCGCCTGCTGATTTTGAGACAGACAAACCTTATCTGGTGGTTGAACTGGATGAAGGATGCCGGCAGCAACAGGTGAACGAAGGTTGGTTTCCGACGCTCGCTGATGTGCCAAAACAGGCAATAAGTATGTCTGTAAAACAAATTCTGAAGAGCAAGGCACTCATCAACAGTGTCCCCGGGGAACGCAAAGCTGTTGCGGTCAAGAACGCGCTTGAAGGAGAAATCACTCCATTGTGCCCGGCTTCCATCCTGCGGACACACCCAGACTGCCACCTCAATCTCGACACAGATTCAGCAAGGCTACTCAAATCATGACGAACACAGGCATCGCAACAGCGGACTATCTGATTATCTGCGGCTTCTTTGCAGTCATGCTCGGCATCGGCTACCATTTCGGGAAGCGGGTGAAGAGCATGTCGCAATTCTTTGGCGGCGGCAAACAGGTCCCCTGGTGGCTGGGAGGTGTTTCTTTCTACATGGTCAGTTTCAGCGCACTGGCCTTTGTCATGCACTCCGAGCTGGTCTACAAGTATGGAATCATCTCGCTTGTATTAGGGTGGCTTCCTGTCCCGGCTGCGATTTTCAGCGCCATCCTGTTTGCCCGCCGATGGCGGCGCGTGGCGCAGACCAGTCCGCTGGAGTATATCGAGGCGCGTTACGGCTCAGGCATGCGCCAGGGGTTGCTGTGGCTGGGTCTGCCCACCCGTCTGCTGGACGACGCGATCAAGCTGTTTGCCATCGGGACGCTTGTCTCCGTCGGACTCGGATTCCCCTTTGAACAAAGCATCATCGCCTGTTCGCTCATCATTCTGGGTTACACCTTCATGGGCGGTCTGATGGCAGCCCTCGTGGCGGACTTTGTCCAGCTCGCCGTCATCATCGCGGCTGTTGCCATTATGCCCTCTCTGGCCTTTAAACATGCGGGCGGCATCAGTGCAGTCATGGAAAAGCTGCCGGATAATTTCTGGAGCATCGCCCGGGGAGATGTCGGATATCCCGCCTCCTATCTGCTCTGTTATTTCGTACTCCTTTTCTTGAATTACTCGACATCCTGGGCTCTGGTGCAGCGTTACTACTCGACCAAGGACGACAAAAGCGCTGTAAAAGTCGGACTTCTTGTCGCAGGGCTATACGTTGTCGGAGTGCCGCTCTTCTATGCGCCTGCCTTCGCGGCGGTCGCGTTTCTGCCGGAGCTCGCGAACACCAAGGACGTCTATCCGATGATCTGCAAGACTGTCCTCCCCGTAGGAATGCTCGGCATGGTCATTGCCGCCATGTTTTCCGCCACCATGTCCACGCTTGCAGGTGACTGCAATGCGATGTCCTCTGTCCTGACCAATGACTTTTACAAGCGTTACATCAACAAGACCAGCACTGACAAACACTTGCTGATCATCGGGCGGATCAACACCATCATCGTCGGGATCATCATCTTATGCCTCACGATCGTGATGAGGGCCCTTCAGGAATCGAAGGATTTATTTGATACGATGGCGAAGGTGTTTGGTCTATTCCTACCGCCCGTCGCAATCCCGATGCTGATGGGCATGCTCACGCCCAAGGTCTCTTCCACAGGCGGCAAGTGCGCGCTTTTTGGAGGTATTGTTTCAGGCCTCCTGCTCTTCATCGTCGGCGCATGGCATCCGTGGTTTCGGACGGCGCAGGCCTTGACGTTCCTGACCGCTGGCATGACTCTGCTTGGATTGACCCTTGGTTCTCTTTTCCATCCTGACACAGGCGAAAGAAAGCAACGGGTTGAAACGTTTTTTGAACGCTTTGCCAAACCGGTGGAATCCACTGGCCATGATGCGGCGGCTAAAGAGTCGGGCATCTCATCCTTCCTGCCAGTCATTGCAGGCGGCATCGCCAGCATGGGTGTTATTTTGGTTTTGTCTGTGCTGTTAACCGTTGGCTTTACCAAGGGAGTGCTGAGTATTTATATTGGCACAACTCTGATCATTGTGGCATTCGGACTCTGGTTATCTTCCAGATGGAAACGCAAGGAATCCGTGTGAAACTAAAAAATGTCTTAATTGAAACTGGACTGCATGATTCACGACAGAAACTGGGCGTATGCCGTTTTGCCAAGGAACAGAATTGGCATTTGACCTTTGACGAACGCCTGTCCCTCCCACGTGGCTGGAAAGGCGATGGCGTCCTGACAATCCTTCGCGACCGAAAAGATCTCATCGACTATGTGAAACATCTTCGCATCCCTGTTGTGGATATGGGACTGTATCATCCTGAGATAAACGTTTCTCGCGTGATCGGCGACCACGAGACGATCGGGCGGATGGCCGCTGAACACTTTGCCCACTCTTTCTTCAAACATGCGGCGTGGTTCTCCAGCGATTGGTCACATGTCCATGCGCTTCGCCTGAAAGGGTTCCAAGATGCATGGATGAAACAGTCCCCCCAGTCTGATTCCCGCGCCCCCATTCATCGCTGGGTCTGGTGCGAGCAGACCTCTAAAAAAACATTTGATGATTGGATGCTCTTCACACGTTGGATTGGCAAACACCTCCGGGCTGCGCCAAAACCCATCGCGGTCTTCACCTTTGACGATTACGATGCCATGCGCATTCACGATGCCTGCATCAGCAACGATCTCGCCATTCCTGAGGAAGTCGCCATTCTTGGCGTGGACAATAACGAGATGGTCTGCGACCACCAAGTCGTGCCACTGGCCAGCGTGAAACACGATCTCGAAGAGGTTGGTTACCGGGCAGCCGAACTGCTTGGCAACCTCATGGCCGGAAAACCTAAGAACAAAGAGCCTATTCTGATTCCGCCCAAAGGCATTGCGCTTCGTCGAAGTGCAGATACCATCGCTGTGGAAAACCCAATGGTCCGTCATGCACTGATTTACATCAAAGAGAATGGCCACAGAAGTTTCGGCGCAGAGCAACTCGCCCAGCACCTGAAGATTCCGCGTAGCACATTGGATTTGGCGTTCACAAAGACGATCGGTCATTCGATCGGGACAGAAATCTTACGCCAGCGCCTCGCCAAGGTTAAACTTCTGTTGCTAAACACCTCTTTAAAAATCCAAGAAATCGCCAAACAGACAGGTTTCTGTAACGCCTCCTATCTCAACAATTTATTTCGGAAATCCTACAAACAAACACCGCTTCGTTACCGGCGGCAACATAAAGGAGCACAACATGATCTGTGACCTGCAAGTTAATGGGTTCATCGGAGTCGACTTCAGCAGTCCTAAACTGACTGCTGAATCCTTCCGCGAGGCGTGCCATACCGTGATCCAGCGAGGCACGACTGTCTTTCTTCCCACAATGATCACCTCTCCGGAATCGCTTTATGAACGCAATCTTTCATTAATGCGTACAGTCCTTGAGCAGGATGAAGCGCTAGCCCACCATGTCCCTGGCTTTCATCTGGAAGGACCTTTTATCTCCCCCGAACCCGGCGCAGTCGGCGCACATAATCCCGAGGCCGTCTGCACACCGGACTGCGCCCTATTTGATCGGCTGATGATCTATGCGGGCGGACACATCAAGTTGCTGACATTGGCGGCGGAGCGACCTGGCGCTGACGTACTAGCAACACATGCCACTTCGAAAGGCGTGGCTGTTTCATGCGGGCACCACATGGCATTGGCGGCTGATCTGAGCCGTTTGGCCGATGCCGGCGCTGTCGCACTGACACACCTCGGAAACGGCGTCCCTAATCTTCTGCATCGGCATAACAATCCGATCCTGGCCGGACTCGGCGAGACACGGATGAAGATCATGTTCATTCCAGACGGACATCATCTTCCGCTTGATTTTCTTCGGATGCTTGCACACCTCATCCCCGTCTCCCGACTGATTGCGACCTCCGACGCCTCGCCTGCCGCTGGACTGCCGCCAGGACGCTACAACGTCCTGGGCAACGATGTTGTACTGGAAACTAACGGCCGACTACATAATCCTGACAAAAATTGCCTAGTCGGCTCCTCTGCGACCCTGTCAGAATGTGTCGAGGTATTGCGGGGCTTGCACTGTTTCACGGAAGAACAACTTGAAGTCATCACCTGGGAAAACCCCATGAACCTCATCGGCCTATTTTCGTGAAAAAAAACCTGACAACCATGTTTCTTGCGCTGGTAGCGCTTCAGTGTGCTATCGCTGCGCCGCACGCCATGGCCGCCCGTGCTTCTGTCATGTTGAACGGCCAGCCTCTCCTGCCGGCACATGGCTCAGCGGCTGGAGCCTGGTTTTACACAGGGAGCGGGCTCGGGCATGGGAAACGTTTGCAATTAGGGATCAACGACGCTGAAACACAGGTGCTCTTCACAGGCCACACATCCGTATCCAACAGTTGGCAACTGACCGCTTCGCTGGCTGCCGGCGACACGGTGCGCGTCGTGTTCGACTCCGGCGCGGAGCCGTTGATTGATATCCGTTTCCAGAGCAAGTCGCTTTCCGGAAATACGCTCGCCTGTCAGTCCGAGAGCAATGCCATCACCCTCCACGCAAGCGCTGGAGCAGGCGCGGTCCAACTCGTCGATCTCACTTCCGAAGGCAAGCCCCTGACCCTCGTACCGGATCGCCGTCCGTTCTCACGTGAACCCGTCGCCTGTTCGCCTGACCCGCTGCCGTCGATTGCTGACGCACTGATCGCATGGGATTGGCGCATGCAGGACGGCATCGGCTCGCCCCGCGAGCAGCGCACCTATGCGCAGGCAGCTGATAAACTGTTGAGCAGGATGAAGGCGGCCGGGATGGACAAGAGAGCCTTGGACGAACTGCTCGCAAGACGGCCTGCAGCAACAGCGGACGAGACAACATGGGAGGCCTATTGGCTGACGACTCATCAGATGCGCCGGAAACTCATGCTCAGTGATCCGCTCTTCGTCAAAACGCCCCTGCTCTTCGTCAAGCATGTGCCATCAGTGATGAGTCACCAGCTCACGCAGATGTATGGGTACTGCGCCCAGCCGGGCGGCGGATTGTTCGTACTGGAACAGCCAGGCATCAGCATGCTCACGCGGAACATCACGCCGACCGAGCTTCCGGCCGGGAACTTCATGACACCCGAACTTTCCTTTGATGCAAAGCGACTGCTCTTCGCCTACTGCCCGGTGAAAATAACACCCAACGCATGGGGATACAACGAAGGGGCAAAAGGGTTGCACTACCAACTCTATGAACTGACGTTGGACAGCGGTGCGGTGAGCACACTCACGCAAGGAGAGACCGACAATTTCTTCCCGGTCTATCTGCCCGCCGGCGACATCCTCTTCTCCTCAACAATGCGCGGCGGCTATCACCGGTGCGGGCGCGGCCCATGCTTTGTTTACACCCTCTCCCGCATGGGCGCAAAAGGGGAAAACCCCCACAGCATCTCGTTTCACGAAACCCACGAGTGGAACCCATGTCTGCTGAATGATGGGCGCATAATCTACACGCGCTGGGATTATGTGGATCGCAACGCGGTGCTGTATCAGCAGCTCTGGTCAGCGCGGCCGGACGGCGGCAACGTGCGCATCTATTACGGAAACAACACATGGAACCCGGCAGGACTCTGGGAGGCACGCGCCATTCCCGGTTCGCCGCAGGTCATGGCGACAGCCTCTCCACACCATGGCATGAGCGCGGGGTCTGTGGTGCTAGTGGATGTCACGAAAGGCGTGGACGGCAAGGAACCTTTGACACGCCTGACACCCGAGGTACGCTTCCCCGAGTCTGAGTCGCCGCTGGCACGCGGGCCGAATCCCTCGGCCCCCTACGATTTTGACACGCCGACTGGCGGGTATTGGACCACTCCGCTGAAAGAGGCGTGGATGGAGAAAACGCCGACAGAAGAGGAGCGTCGATGGCCCGGCCACTGCTACAAGTCGCCCTGGCCGCTCTCTGAGACGCGCTTCATCGCCTCATATAGTTTCGACCAGCTCGTCGGCGAAGCAGGGCCAAACATCCCCAATATGTTCGGACTCTATTTTTGCGACGCCTTCGGAAACAAGGAGTTGCTCTACCGAGATCCCAATATCTCCAGCCTCTGGGCGCGCCCGTTGGCCACGCGCGTACCGCCCCCGGAAGTTTCTGTATCCCTTGACAAGCAACGGTACGAAAAGGGTATTGGCACCTTCTTTCTCAGCAACGTGATGGAAAGCTGGCCTTATCTTCCGACAAATATTCCGATCACACACCTGCGCATTCTTCAGGTGCTGCTCAAGACCACGCCCAACGCCGACTCGCCCAAAGTCGCCATGGGGCTAGGCGCGCCGGGACGCCAAGTGCTGGGCACAGTGCCTGTAGAAGCGGACGGCTCAGCTTACTTTGAAGCGCCGGCACGCACCCCACTGCTCTTCCAGGCGCTCGACGCACAGGGACGCGCAGTGCAGACCATGCGCAGTCTGGTCTATTTGCAACCCGGAGAGAATGAAACTTGCATTGGCTGCCATGAGCACCGCATGAAGAAAGAGCAGCCGCGTGCTCAGGCCCAGGCGATACGACGCCCACCTTCCGCGATCTTGCCCGGCCCGGACGGTACAAAACCCTTTAGTTATCCGCGCCTGATACAACCGATTCTCGACAAGCACTGCATAACCTGCCATGACGGCAAAGAGCCGAAGCGTCCTGTGCTCACCAATGCGCAGGAAGGGGCGTTCACGAAATCGTTCAACGCACTGATAAGCCGTGTGCCCTACTCGGGGTGGGGACGCCCGAACAAAAACTACGAACCAATGACCGAGCCGCTGCGCTTCGGCGCACTGGCGAGTCCGCTCGCAAAGATGCTGGAAAAGGGCCACAACAAGGTGACGCTCAGCCCGGAGGAGTGGACGCGACTCTACACGTGGATGGACTCCAACGGCGCATTCTTCGGAACGTTCGATGTCAACGAACAGAAAAAACAACTTGCCGGCGAGGTGATTGCGGTTCCGTCCTTATTATAGGTTAGTCAATTATCCTATATTAAAGCAAAACGTTATTATAGGTAGCCCACCTGTAGGGCGCATTCTGGAACTTGGCATCCGCATCAAAATAGTTTTTTCACGGCAGCTGTTACTTCGACACCGTCGTTTCCTGCGAACAGGACCAGAGAACTTTGCCGTCCCCCTTGATTGTGACGCATGTATCGACCTGCAGGCCGGCATTTTTCGGCGTGACGGTAGCCGTACAGATGACACCGTTACGTTCGCCTTCATCGAGAATCTGGATAGTACCCTCCGATCCACCCATCACCGTCATCCTCGGTGCGCTGAGGAGGTCTTCTTTCCCTTCCAACTGTTTCTCGGAGATCCGAAACTCGACTATAAACTGGTTTGTCTGGCCCTCCAGCTGCGCGATTTTCAGTTTGACCCCGTATGTGTTGGGCGGGGTGCCCTTGCCGCACACAATGACGACGGCATGATCGTCGATACGCAGTGTAGCACCCGCCATTTCGCACACGAGGCGAAGCATATCGTCGAGGTGCATGTTTCGACCTGACATCGTGATTTTTGGCGCATTTTTGTCGTTTGCACCCATGAGGATAATGTTGATCTTCTTGGCGGAAGCCTGGGTCAGAAAATCGATAACGTCGCTGATGGATGCCCTTTGAAATGTGGCTTCGGGGATGATTATATTCTTCAGCTCTTTCTCGATGGCCAGTTGTTGTTCAGACATCTGGTCGGCCTGTATCTTCATGCTTCGGCGTTCAGCAGACTCCCCCGCGCGCTTGTCCTTTGTCTCGGCGCGTGTGCTTAGAGCGGCAAGGCTCAGTGTTACTGCTATGAGTGTGATGGCTGTTTTCTTCATGGTGTTCTTCTCCTGTGTAGTGCGATGACGCTTGTTTGTTTCGGCCATGTGGCCTCGATGTTGATATATCCCTCTTGTCCGTTACGCGTGTGTATTTCTACACGCTTCTTCTTCCAGAAATCATTCTGCGGTCCGCCAAGAACCTCCGCGCGTATCTCCGTGATCACCTTCGGGCGCTGGGGCTCCGTTGGCCTGGTCACTTGGTAAACCGTTCCCAGTGCGATGAGTAAACAGGCGGCCACTGAAGAAACCAGCTTGTGGTTAAAAAGCCAGCTCCACCCGTTGACTCGCCTGTCGCGTTGGGCCGCCGCAATCACGGTACGCCGTATGTGTGGCGACAGGGAGAGTTTACGTCCCTCGTCCTCCAGCGCGCGCTTTACAATCTCGCCAAGTCTATCGTCTTCATTTTTCATGGTCTTCATGTATAAGTGCCTCACGATGTGAAATCGTTCAACTCTTCCGACACTAATTTGCGCAGTTGCCTCAACGCATAGTGGATGCGTGATTTGACGGTGCCTTGCGTGACGTTCACCTGCACGGCGATTTCGCTGACGGACATCTCCTCAAAATAGCGCAAGACAATGACCTCGCGATGAGGATAGCTGAGGCCGTCAAGCGCCTGCAACACCGTAGCGGAGGTTACATCGGTATCCAGCTCTGTCCCGGCTGCGGGCTCCGGTGCGCTTTGCTCCGGGACCTCCTCCATGTAGGTCAGACGTTTCTGCTTCCGGAAGAAGCGGTGAGTGACATTGAGCAGTATGCCGTGGAGCCACGTGTAGATAGACGACGTGCCACGACAACGGTGGGCCGATTTGACGGCCTGCAGCAGGGTCTCCTGTGCGAGATCCTGCGCATCGCTTGCGTTGCCGCAAAGCGCAAACGCAGAACGTAGCAGCCGGTCGCCATACTGGTCGACTAGCCCCGCTGCGGCATCGGCATCCCCCCGTATCAGTCCATCTAAAATTTCAGGATCACTCATTCCAGAGAGTATGTGCCATTTTCGCAACAAAGGTTCAAAGTTTATTTCAAGCTCAGCTTGTAACGGTACGTGCCGGCCTCCACGGTCTCAGCTTTGCGTCCGTCAGGGAACTCGACAGTAGCTGTAGTGTTCGGGGGGACGACGATATCCATCACGACTTGCTTGTCCTTCAGTTTCCAGGCGCTGGAGGCCTTGCCGTAGGGCGTCTCCAATTCGGCGCGCACGGAGTCAAGCGGTCCGCCGATGATCGGACGGACAAAGAAGTGCTTGTAACCTGGAGCTGCGGGATCGGGTGCAAGTCCGGCCACGCGCTCGACCATCCATTGTTCGATGGCGCCGTAGGCGTAGTGGTTGAAGGAGTTCATGCCCACATCGCCAAACCCTTTTTCGTGGCTGAAGCTGTTCCACCGTTCCCACATGGTGGTCGCCCCCTGGTTGATGGGATAGAACCACGAGGGATAGGTCTCCTTGAAGAGCAGGTCGAAGGCGATGTCCGCATGCCCTGTCTTCTCAAGCACGCTCGTAATGTACGGCGTCCCGAGGAAGCCCGTGCGCAGATGGCCGTCCGCCGCTTTGACAAGGCGCACCAGATGCTCGCCCACCTTGGCTCTCATCTCCTGCGGGACCAGATCAAACGCGAGTGCCAGCACGTAGGCTGTCTGGGTCTCGGGCGCATTCTGCAACTTAGCCTCCGCATCAAAATAGTTTTTCACAAACGCGTCTCTCACCATGTCAGCTTCTGCAGCGTAGCGCTTCGCCTCATCTGTACGTCCAAGAAGTCGTGCCGAATCAGCCAAGATGCGGGCACTGCGGGCATAGAAGGCAACGCCCAGCAGATGGTGGGGCGTCTCACCCTTGTTATCCTTGGCATACGGCTGAAGCCAGTCACCGAACCCTTTCATCTTTGGCGTCAGACCATTGACTGACTGTGCGCGGTAGCTGCCGACCAGACGTTCCATCATCTGGAAATTCTCAGCCAGCACGTCGATGTCGCCCGTGCGGACATAGAGGTCCCACGGGATGAAGGTCGCGGCATCCATCCACCCGGGGCTGTCGCCGGCGCGCAGCACGTCGGGGATCACATGAGGGATGCGTCCATCCTTCAACTGGTCGTCGCGCATGGAGCCGAGCCAGCTCTTAAAGAAGGCGTGGCAGTCGTAGTTGAACATCGCGGTCGGGCCGAAGGCCTGCGCGTCACCCGTCCAGCCCAGCCGCTCATCGCGCTGCGGACAGTCAGTCGGGATTTCGACAAAGTTGCCGCGCTGTCCCCAAAGGATATTGCTCTGCAACTGGTTCAACTTTGTGTGGGACGATTCGAACGAGCCGATGCGCGCGAGATCGGAGTGAAAGACCAGACCTGTCACCCAGTCCTTGCGCGGCTTGACGTCCTTGGAAAGGCCGGAGAGTTCCACATAGCGGAACCCGTGGAAGGTGAAGGTCGGCTGCCATTCGAGGGTGCCTGTCTTTGCGGCAGTGTAGATGTCCGTTGATTTAGCGGAACGGTAGTTGGCGGTGTAGAGCGTGCCGTTCGTCTGCAACATTTCAGCAAAGCGGATAGTCACGGTCTGATCCTTCTCAACCGGGATCTTGATCTTCGGCCAACCGACCATGTTCTGTCCGAGATCGAAGACGAAACGGCCCTTCTCCGGCTCCGTGATATTCTTGACTGAGAGCGTCTGCGTGACGCGAACAGGCGGGAAGGGTTTCGGTGTCAGACGGGCCGTCCCGAGATCAGCAGTCGGCGTGACAGGAGCCCAGCCTGTCACCTCCTTGCGCGCATCGACAATTTCACCGTCATAAATGCTGGAGTTGATGATCGGACCGTTGCGGGTCCCTTCCCACTGGCCATCGGAAACAACAGTCTCGCGCGTTCCGTCCTTATAGGCGACTTCCAGTTGGAGCAACAGTTCAGGATCTGTGCCGTAGAACCCGCGCGCCCGTTTGCCCCAGCCGATCCGTCCTGCATACCAGCCTGTGCCGAGCATGGCGTCGAAGGTGTTGTCACCCCTCTTCAGCTGGCGGGTGACATCGTAGGTCAAGGTGTCCAGCCGGTTTGAATAGGAAGTCCAGCCATTCGCAAAGATGTCCTGGCTCACACGTTCTCCATTGAGCTGAAGCGTGAAATATCCGCGCGCCGTGACATAGAGACGGGCCTGTGCAATCTTCTTATCCTTTGAAAGCGGGAAGGAGCGGCGCAGCCAGGCCACCTGTTCCGCCTTCGGATCGGTCGCCCCCTGCGGGCGGATCCACTGCGCTTTCCAATCCTTGGACGAGAGCAGGCCCAACTCAAAAGAGGCTGGCTTGCTCCAGCCGGACTCCTTGCCTGCCTCATTGCGAATGTTGACGCGCCACTCGACCTTCTGCCGCGAGGCCAACGCCGTGCCGCCATACTTTACGCCAACGGACTGTTCGGACGTGACCCAGCCGCTAGTCCAAATTATTTTCTCTGCCGAGGTGACTTCAATGCAATAGGCAGTCTGCTTCTTCATGCCCTCAGGCAGCTTCCAGGAAAAGGCAGGCGTGGCGTCATAGAAACCGACAGGATCGACAAAGCCTTCTCCCACGGTCAGAGCACGCGCGGGCGCCCCGTACGTCTGAATGGTTGCCAGTAATGACAGCGCGACTACGAGGCCTTCCCCGTAACGGATGAACCCAGATTTCATGTTTTTTCTCCTATTCTTCCTGCAGATTCCACACACGGAATTGCCTCAAGCAGTTTTGTTTTCTGATGATAGGACAATAGCTATGAGATGTCCATATCAAACATCACGGGACTAATGGAATGCCCGCCTAAAGGCGGAAGATTAGTTGGCTCCAAAGCCATAATTAGAAGGTTCGGCCGTTTTTTTTTGAGGCCCGGCGTTGACGGCGGTCGCCGAAAGACGTATGATGTGGCCGTTTTCCGGGCGGGGAGGTAAAACCAGCCGGACGGGCGGGCGCGGGCGCGCCTCATGCCATTAACCATCCAAGACCAGGAGTAGCATGACGACCATCCACCATCGAAACACGGCCACCACCACGTGTGTGATCCTGCTGGGCCTGTCCACCCTGACCGGGTCGGCGGCCGATTACCACATCGATTCCGAAGGAGGGGATGATCGCAACCCCGGAACCGCAGCCGGAGCCGCATGGAAGTCGCTGGGCCGGGTCAACGATGCGCAACTGAAAGGCGGCGACCGGGTGCTGTTCAAGAAGGGCAGCGTCTGGCGCGGCACCCTGCGCCTGAGGAGCGGAACAGCGGAGGCGCCCATCATCTACATGTCCTATGGTGAATCCACAGCGCAGCCGACGCTCCGCCAGTCGGTCAGCCTGTCCGCTCCAAAGGACTGGATCCCTGCGGGGAAGAACCTTTGGAAGACCAGAGCGGACGCCATCGATCCGACCCCCCGGCCAGAGTCGACCGCCTTCGCCACCAAGCGATGGAGCCTCTACTGCGAAGGCGACGGCAAGGCGGAACTGGAGACGAAACCGGCGGCCGACAGAGGGATCCACTACCGGCTCACCTGCCTGAAAGCAGGCAGGTCGATCAACCAGATCCAGTTCTCCAACAGTCCTCTTTCCCTTCAGGAAGGCACACTGGTCACGTATACCTTCCGCGCCCGCACATCGAAGCCATTCTCGACCAAAAACATCCGCCTGATGCAGTCACAAAGCCCCTGGGCTAGCTACGGCACCATCGTCCTCAAGGGTTCGAACGATACGACGCTGTCGTTTGGTACCGAGTGGCAGGATTACAGTCTGGAATTCCGGCCCTCAAAGACCGCCAACGACGGGCGCGTCACGTTTTTCTTCGGCACGGAGATCCCGCAAGGCGGCGTGTTCGAATTCATCCCGGTGGGCGCAATCATAAACCGAGTGGACTCCCTCGGCTTGGATGCGGATGTCGGCAACCTGATTCTGGCCGATGCGGCAGGCAGGGAGTCGGCCGGATGGAAACGCTGGAGTCTCGCAGAATTGAAGCGCCCTGGCGATTTCTATTCCGATCCATGCACCCCCGCCCCGGGACCCCGGACGATCACCCTGTATTCGGAACGGAATCCCGCGGAGCAGCATGGCTCGATTGAGGCGGCCATCCGCCACAACATCATCGAGGCGAGCGGACAATCCTGGTTTATCGTTGATGGCATCACCTGTGCCAACACCGCTGCCCACGGCTTGGCCGGCGCCGGCATCTGCAATGCGGTGATCCGCAATTGCCGGTTCGTCTGGATAGGTGGCGGCCACCTGTTCAGCCGCCCGAACCCGACCCGATACGGCAACGGAATCGAGTTCTGGTGCGCCAGCGAGAACAACCTGGTCGAAGGCTGCTATTTCGCCCACGTCTATGACACCGCCATGACCAACCAGGGACCGGAACCCTGCACGGTGCGTAACATGCGCTGGCGGAACAACCGGGTCGAGTTCTGTGAACAGGCTTACGAAATCTGGTTTTCCCACAAGGACTCAGTCATCGAAGGGTTGGTCTACGAAGGAAACAAGAGCTATGACTGCGGATTCGGCTGGGCCCATGAACAACGGCCCAACAAGAACGGCACGCATCTGCTGGCCTACCATCTGGCCGGAAAGCGGTTGGACATCACCTACCGCAACAACCTCTTCTGCCGCACCAAGGATGCGTTCATCTGGTACTTCAGTGGTCGTCTCCCAGACATCAGCGCCTGCGACGGCAACGTCTACCAGCAGGGTGGCGGCGGCCTGGAATCCATGCCGTTGTTCCGTTGGAAAGGTCAACCGGAGGCGGGCGTGACCTTTGAGCAGTACCGGCAGAAAACTGGCTTCGACCAGAATTCCAGGCTGGAACCGGCCCCGGTCAGCCATTGATTCCACCCCCAGAGGCGCCAGCCACTCAAGAGCGACACCGTCGCATGACGGGCAATGAATGGGAGAGGGAGGATTTCCACCCACTCGCATTTGCGCTCGTTAAGTGGCGCGAATCCGCTTCCACAGCTTTGCCACTTCCAAGGCAGCCAGAACCAAAAGACCTGCGCCCAGCGCAACCAACAAGTCCGGTAGACTCAACGGGATCACTGAGAAGAACGATGCCACGGGCGGAATGTAGAGCACGCCCAACTGGAGCAGGGTGACCAGCGCAGCCATACCCAGCATCAGGGGATTGCTAGCCAAGCCCTGCGTTAGGAGTGATTCGCGGTTGGAACGGCTGGCCAACGCCTGGCCGACCTGCGCAAAGGCTAGCGAACTAAAAATCATCGTCTGCCATTCAGGGTGGCCACCAAAGTAATACCACCCCCCGATCCCCAGTCCCAAGGCGCCAATCAAGAGTCCCACCCAGAGGGTCTGGCCGGCCGCACCTCGGCTGAAGACGCCCTCCTTCGGTGAGTAGGGAGGGCGGTGCATCGTGTCCTTCTCGGAATTTTCCACACCCAGTCCCAGCCCGAGCAGGCCATCCGTCAGCAGGTTGAGCCAGAGCAGTTGCAAGGGCAAGAGCGGGATGGGTTTGCCCATGAAGGGAGCAATCAGCATCACCAGCACTTTGCCGATATTTCCAGCGACGCTGAAACGAACAAATTTGCGGATGTTGTCGTAAATCGTGCGTCCTTCCTTCACCGCGGCCACAATCGTCGCAAAATTGTCATCCAGCAGTACCAGATTGCTGGCCTCTTTTGAAACATCCGTGCCGGTGATCCCCATTGCCACGCCAATATTGGCGCGCCGCAGGGCCGGTGCATCATTGACTCCATCGCCGGTCATCGAGACGATCTGCCCGCACTCCTGCAAAGCTTGGACAATCTTGATTTTGTGCTCCGGCGACACACGTGCAAAGACATTGACGCTCTCGACCATGGCCTTAAGTTCATCGAATGACATCCGCTCAATTTCCGCGCCGGTCAGAACCAGGCCGTTTTCTGAGATGCCCAACTGCCGGGCAATCTCCACCGCCGTCAACGGATGGTCGCCGGTGATCATCACCGTGCGGATCCCGGCGCTGTGGGTCAACGCTACGGCATCTTTGACCTCGGCGCGCGGCGGGTCAATCATGGCGAACAGGCCGACGAAGGTTAACCCCTGCTCGATTTCAACGGAAGCCGGGATCTGATCGAGCGGACGAAAGGCCATCCCCAGCACCCGCATGCCTCGGGCAGCCAGTTTTTCACCGGAGGCAGCAATCTTGCTTCGCCACTTCTCGTCCAGAATTTCGACCTTCCCATTGACCCAGACGTGTGACGAGACATCCAGCAGCCCATCAGCACTGCCCTTGGTAAAGGCCAGATATGTGCTCGTAATTCCCCAAACATCTTTTGCAACGACTTTATGGACGGTAGTCATCCGTTTCCGATCACTGTCAAACGCGAACTCTGACACGCGCGGAAAATCAGCCTCCATATCCTCCTTCCAGAAGCCGCGTCTGGCCCCAGCCACCACCAGCGCCCCCTCAGTCGGATCGCCGAGGGTATGATACTGACCTTGGCCCTTCTCGATCATGCGGGCATCATTGCACAAGACACCGCCCACAGACAGCAGGTCCAAGGCAGAGTCAGGCGTGGAAGCTGCTGCAGGTCTCACGTGGCTGAACTTGATGTTGCCGGAAGAGGCCATCTCCTCTGTCAAATCGACCGAGTGGCCGACCACATCCAACACCACAACCGTCATCTTATTCTCGGTCAGCGTGCCGGTTTTATCAGAGCAGATCACCGTTACTGAGCCAAGGGTTTCAACTGCGGGCAATTTTCGGATCAAGGCTTTACGCGCGAGCATACGTTGCGCGCCGAGTGCCAGGGTGATGGTCACCACAGCGGGCAGTCCCTCGGGCACAATCGCCACAGCCACGCTGACGGCTGTCAGCAGCATGTGGCGAATGTCATCGCCGTTCCAGAGTCCGATTACAAGAATGAGTCCGGCGGTGACCACGCCCACCAACGCCATGTTTTTGCCCAAGCGATCCAGCCGCTTCTGAAGCTGAGTCGCCTCCTGCGGCACCTGCTGAATCAAGTTAGCAATTTTTCCCAGTTCGGTCTGCATGCCCGTGGCCACCACCAGCGCTTGTCCGCGCCCCTGCGAAACGATGGTGCCCATGTATCCCATGTTGCGGCGGTCCCCCAATGGGAGTTCTTCCATGGGTAACAGATTGGTTTGCTTTTCGACTGCCTCGGACTCTCCCGTCAGCGCCGCCTCCTGCACCCGCAGGTTGACCGCCTCCAGCAGGCGCACGTCAGCCGGGATAAGGTTGCCTGTTTCGAGCAGCAGGATGTCCCCTGGCACCAGTTCCCGCGCCGAGAGTTCAGCTAACTGCCCGTTGCGCCGCACCCGGACGCTGGGCACCGATAGCTTTTTCAGAGCCGCAATCGCTTTTTCAGCACGGTATTCCTGGATGAAACCCAGGAAGGTGTAAAGAACGACGATCGACAGGATTGCGACCAGATTTTTGGTGTCCCCTAAAAAGCCGGAGATCACTGCCGCAGCGATCAGGATCAGCACCATCGTGGCGGTGACTTGCTCCCAGAGAATTTGCCAAGGCGTGCGCCCTCCTTTTTCAACCAGTTCGTTGGGGCCGTGTTCAGCCAGGCGTTCGGCAACTTGCTCGGTTGAGAGGCCCCGGGCGGAGTCAGCTTGACAATTTTTCAGCGCGTCTTCGATGTTCAGGGTGTGCCAGTTAATCATGGGTCAATTTCACTTCCTTAAATAGGCTTGGAGTATGACAAAAATATTATTATGGAACAAGTGCAAAGCATGGGCGCCCTTTTCGCTTGATTAATGTGCGGGAAACAGAGAAACTAAAACACGTTTGATTTGTAAGTCAGCAATAAGCATCGGACCGCCACTAAACGTTGGTTCTCAAATGGAGACAGAATATGAACGAGCAAGAACCAAAAAAACAAATAGGATGGACCATTGCAAGCTTGGTGGTATTGATCTTAGACGTGATCGGCGTCCTCGTGCTGGCGACAATAACACTCTTTGTTAAATCCATATTCTTAGAGCTATTCAAAGACTTGGATGTCCCGTTACCACAGATCACGCAATTTTTTCTTTCCATCCCGGCGACCTTTTACCTCATCATTTTTTCTGGCTTGATCCTGGCGCTTATACTCAAAGAAAACGCCATCAAGAACAAGCCCTTGGCATTCGTAGCAAACATGGTTGCACTGGTCATTGGGATTGCGTATTGTCTTCTCTATCTGACCGCCATGTACCTTCCCTTGATACAGATTATTCAGAGCATGTAAAAGACGAATTGATCATCACCTGCGTATGAATAACGAAGAACATATCTTTATCTTTCGGGGCAATGAAATTCTTGTGGAGGAAGAGACTCATCGTGTGGTAAGGCAAAAGCCGATCACACTCGAAGATTCCGCCATCATTGACACTCTGGACGAGAAGACAAATGTCCCGCCCTCTCTTTACTCCATTGCCATCAGTTCTGACACGCCAGCGCCCCAAGGACTTGAATGGCTCCTGGTCCGCAAACTTCTGGCTTCCGCTCCTGAGTCCATACTGAACCCAGTACTCAAAGCGCTAGCCTTGCTCCATTGGCGATTGACCGTCCATTTCTGCGGCAAATGTGGCTCCCCTACCGAGGACAAAAGCGACGAAATTGCGCGCATCTGCAAAACATGCGGCTTTGTCACGTTTCCACGGCTATCGCCTGCCATTCTCGCAGTTGTCACAAAAGGCGACAAGATCCTGTTAGCGCGCAACGCCTCCTTTACGACAGGGGTCTTCAGCCTTGTTGCAGGATATTTAGAAACCGGTGAAAACTTTGAAACCTGCGTCCAACGGGAGGTCCGCGAGGAGGCGGGAATCGAGGTCGACAACGTGACCTATGTTGCTTCGCAACCCTGGCCCTTCCCCGATGCGCTGATGGTCGGCTTCACGTCGACATGGAAATCAGGGGAGATCAAACCAGACGGTGTCGAAATTGTGGAGGCCGGATGGTTCGGCCCCGACAACCCTCCGCCCCTGCCACCTCCCGGAAGTCTCTCACGCAAACTCATCGACCGCGCGTTTCGGCACATCTCCCAAACGCTTTCTTTGGTTTAAGCTTGTCTTTCTTGGGGGCGTTACTCTTATCCAGTTCCAAAGCGAGTGTTTACACCGCTTATCTCTGCGATCTGCTCGCACCACGCATTCATCATCATGCATTTCTCACGCGTGAGTTCGGAGGGGTGCCCCACGTCGGGATATGCAGAGAGAATCAGCAGCCGTCCTTGCATAAACAGGTCAAAGGTGAACCGTGAACGCATCTCCTGCAACTGAATGCTTCGTTTTTTCTTCCTTTGTATTGCTCACGACCTCTCTCCATTTGAATATTCTCTGTGCTCTCTGTGTTCTTTGTGGTTAAATATCTCAAGCACGAGGTGAAGCAATTATGAATAAATGGATCATCCTGTTACAAGTGATGCTGTGCGGCGGAGCAATGGCCATGCCCGAGGGAACCGTGGTCAAGCGCGTGTCAGCCGGAAAGCATGATACCCTGCTCCAGTCCTTGGCATCTGAACAAGCGCGGCCTTACGAAGCGGGCTTTTTCCGCAACGGCGATGTTTTCACCTGCGACAATGGCGCGGATGCAAAGGCGCGGCGCGGCGTCATGTGGAGCATTGAACTCAACCAGACAATCGCCACACCCGTCGCTGCCTCGGCCTGGGCGAAAGCAGAGGGCCAGAGCGACACATCTGCCAGTCCTGATTTTTCGCTCTACCTTGATCTGACCTATATGGACGGCACACCGCTCTATGGGCAGAGCGCGTCGTTCGAGACAGATGACAAGACAGGCTGGCACAAACGCGAAGTGGTGGTCACGCCAGACAAACCGATCAAGCGCGTAAGCTATTATCTGCTCTTCCGCAACCGCGCCGGCAAGGCACTCTTCAAAGAGCCGCGCTTCGGCACCTTGGCCGCAGATGATGCGATGCATTTCGATGGCGTGCTCACCGGACAGACCTGTCCGCCTGAAGCGGGCTTCCTCCTTCGCGATGTCGCTGCGGAGTCCGATTTTGTCTCCATCAACAAGCAGGCTCTGGGTATCACACTTGCCACACAGCAGCGACGCGGTTCAGGAGTCACGTATTACGACGTCACACTGACAGAGACAACAGGACGTGACCGCGCAGTAACGCTAGCGTATACGCTGCCGTTGAAAGCAGAAGGGTTGACGTGGTTTCACCATCCCAGACGCGAGATGGCGCTGACAGGAACCAAGAGCGAAGTCATGGATACAACGCGACACGACGTCGGCGCTAACAGCCGTTTATCGCGTTATCCCTTCGGTGCTGTTGCAACAGCAGGCAAGGGCGTCGCCATCGGGATCGATCCGGCCACGCCCCTCTTCTATCGCGTGGGCTGCCAGCCACAGACGCGCGAACTTTTTCTCGCCTGTGACATCGGCCTCGCGCCTGAGAAGCCGACCGCCTCGTTCCGCTTCTGCGTATTCGAATTTGACGCAGCACTCGGATTTCGCGGAGCATTGGCCCAATACTATGAACTCTACCCGCAAGCGTTCAAGTGCCGCATCGCATCGCAGGGCGTCTGGATGCCCTTTGAGGCGATCAGCAAAGTCGCAGGCAGGGAGGACTTCGGCTTCCGTTTCAAAGAGGGCGACAATGAGACCGCATGGGACGACGCGCATGACATTCTGACCTTCCGCTATACCGAGCCCATGACGTGGTGGATGACGCTCAAAGGGGACGGACCGCGCACCTTATCCCGCGGTGTCGAGGAGGCGAAGCGTCTAGCGGCTGCTGGCGACAAGGCTGCGCAAGCGTGGGTGAGCAGCGCGTTTGCTGATGAGAAGGGAGAAGCGCCGGGCCGCGTCCTGGACACGCCCTGGTGCAACGGCGTGGTCTGGAGCATGAACTCCGCACCAGGCGTGCTGGGCAGCGTGACCGACTTCACCAACAAATGGAACGCAGGTTACATTGAAAAACAATATGGTGCTTCACGTAAAGCAAGCCTCGACGGTGAATACATCGACTCTGCAGAAGCGTATGTGACAGCGGAACTCAATTTTAGGCGCGATCATTTTGCAGGCGCGGAGCGTCCGCTTTGTTACGCTGCGAGGTCTCGGCGTGTCGGTCTCTACAAGGGCATGATCGGCTTTGAATATGTGCGGGCGCTCGAGCAGGAGATGCACACGCGCGGCCAGTTCATGATGGCCAATAGCACACCCATCAGTTGGTGCTGGCTCGCACCGCTCTTGGATGTCATGGGCACAGAGACGGACTGGAAACATGGCGGGAGATGGAGCCCGATGTCCGATGAGGAACTCCTCTATCGCCGCGCTCTTTGCAAGGGTAAACCCTATTGCTTCCTGATGAACACCGACTTTGCAAAATGGACCTACGACGATTCAGAAAAATTTATGAAACGGTGTCTGGCCTACGGCATGTTCCCTGGCTACTTCAGCGCAGACGCCTCGACCGGACATTATTTTAAACGTCCCGAGTTATATAATCGCGACCGTCCGCTCTTTAAAAAATACATCCCGCTCTGCAAGCGCGTTGCCGAAGCAGGCTGGGAGCCGCTCACAGGGGCCGTCTCTGACAACACGTCCGTGATCGTTGAACGCTTCGGTGCGCAGCCAGGACCCTGCTATCTCACGGTTTACAACCTCGGTGACACGCGCCAGAAGGCCATGCTCACACTGACCACACTCAAAGCCAAAGGCCCATGCCGCGAGTTGGTCTCGCAAGGTGAAGTTGTCTGGCGCAATAAACAGACAGAGATCGAACTCGATGCGGGCGACGTGCGAGTCATCGAGTTGTGATGCTCCATTCAAAAGCCGAAGACAGGCACGGTTGGCGGCCTCTTGGGCACGCCTGCTGGATGGCAGTCGATGCAGCGCATCCGGTGGATGTTATTCTTGCTGGCACGTGAGCGATAGGTCGTATCCATCGCCATCACGTCGCGACCACAGGAGGTGAACTTCGGGTGGCACGTGACGCAACTGCCACGCGTATCATTCGAATGCGGCTTATGACACGCCACGCAACTGATCCCCTCATGCACGCCGGTCGGCGTGCGGTCATCTCCCGTCCCCGCCTGTCCGAAAGCATTGGGCGCATGACACTGCGAGCAGAGCCTCTGACGCGGGTCGTTAGACACTTTTACGAAGCGGTCCTTCTCCATGATTTTTGTCACAAACAAATCGTCGATCGCAAAGTGTTTCTTCTCCTGGCGCACATAGAAAGCAATTGTATCACGACGGCATTTCGGGGCATTCGTGCTGACACTCTGCACTATGCCGGGCATCTCTACGGCTTTCTTGTAGGGGCTGCCGGGCGCATGTAAATTATGGCAGGCGAGGCACGGGATGACGGGTTGTGCGGCCAATGACGGGTTGCGGAAGCGCCACGGACCTTTCGTGTCGAGCGGCGTAACTGCATCCGACATCTTGCCCTCGAAAAACATGCCGTGGCAGCGCAGGCAGTCATCCGCCATCTGTTCGGTCTTGTTATGCTTCGCATCCATGAAGATGGCGGCATAGTTCTTGCCATGTCCGCCTTCGCGCCAATGCGCAAACTCGCGCGCATGGCAGGTCTGGCACGCGTTAACCATCCGTACGGTCTGCGCCTCGCTCAGGCGCATGTCATCGTGATTCGCCTCTGTCAGATGACTGAATACGCGCTTGGCATTCTCCTTCAACGCATGGAAGGAGTCCGCTGACCCACCGTGGCATTTCTTGCACGAGACCGCACGATGGACTGAATTGGTCCAGCGCATGTGCGATGCCTGGATCTCATGACAAGAGACACACGTTTTTTCCGGCGGCATCATCCCAAAGTAGCCGAGGCCTCCAAAAAACGTACACAGCAAGAACACGCCCGCCATGGCTGCAGGCATCAGAAAGCATAGTCGTTCATTTTTATTCTTCATGTCTTATCCTTAAACGCCTACTCCCTTGACCCCTTTGAAGTGGGCTCCGCCCTTCCACTCCTTCGCAATATACTCGCCCACCCAATATCCGAGCGCCATGATAGTCAGGGCCGGATTGAAACCGCCGTTGGTCACGTTGAGACTGCCATCGGCAATAAACAGATTGTCGATCTCATGCACCTGTCCGTAGCGGTTAGCGACCGAGGTCTTCGGATCGTTCCCCATGCGGCAGGTACCGGCCTGATGCTGCCCGCCGCTTGGCCCGCCAAGTCCCGGCACGTTGGTCCAGATGCCTGTCGCGCCTGCCTCTTTCAAGAGTTCGGCGGCCTTTCCGGAAATGAATTTCGCAATCTCGACATCGTGCGGATGGCGTCGACCTGAGAGACGTACCACAGGGATACCCCAGTGGTCCTTGACCACAGGATCGACCCGTACGCGGGAATCGAAAACCGGAATCTCCTGCACAGGCCCCATGATGCGGATAATCCGCTTGAATTGGCTGCGCTGAAACTCCTTATGCGCCAGTCCCCAGCTCGGAGATCCCGGAGGACGTGTCCGCGTAAAGCTGTAGGGCAACGGGATAAACTCGTTAGCCAGCATGGCGCCCCCGCAGAGGCCCTTGGTCCCATGGCTAAAATCACAAAACGCGACTGTAGCACCGGGTCCGGCCTCTTCGTAAATGTCGTGATCCATCAAGCCGCAGGCGCCGGTGTAGGCATGTCCCTGGATGTTACGTCCCACCCAGTCGCTGTTATTACCCGCACCATTGGGGAAGAGCTTGGACTTGGAGTTGAGCAGCAACCGCGCAGTTTCAGTAGCAGAAGCAGAAACAATCACGAGGTCGGCTGTCTGAATCTGTAGGCGGTCATGCGCATCAAAGTACTTCACGCCCTTGGCGTGGCCTTGGTCGTCCACCATCACCTCGCTGACCACGGCATCCGTGCGAAGCTCGCACAGACCTGTGGCGAGCGCAGCTGGGATCACTGTATTCTGCGTACCGCATTTGGCATTGATCGGACAGGCGAAGCCGCAACAGGAGCGCATGTGGATGCACTTCGGACGACCGCCATACGGAATGGAGTTGCGCAACATCGGAATCGGGAATGGATGCCACCCCAGCCGCTTGCCTGCGTCAAAGAGAATACGCCCCTCTTTGTTGTACGGGAAAGGAGGCATGGGGCGCTGTTTCTTTCGCGGCGGCGCAAAGGGGTTGCCTTCGTCGCTACCTGCCACGCCAATCTCCCACTCGGCGCGCTCGTAACAGGGTTCAAGCTCCTCATACGTGATCGGCCAATCATCGAGCGTCGAGCCTTCCGGACAACCATAAATTGTTTTCAGGCGGAAGTCCTGCGGCATGAAGCGCCAGCCCATGGCGCCATAGCTCAGTGTGCCGCTGCCCACGCAGGCGGCGTTATTGTTGTACCCGCCTTCACTGGGCAGCACGATGCGCGTGGAGCCATCCGAGTTTTCAACCACACGGCAATGCCGCGCATCATCCGGTCCGTAGGCATTGCCCAGCACGGTCGTGCGTTGCGAAATCAGTTCATCGTCTGTGTGATCCTCGAACGAATGCCACTTGCCGCGCTCCAGCATCACCACGGAAAGTCCGGCCTCGGCCAGGACCTTCGCCACGACGCCTCCGCCCGCGCCTGCACCGACCACCACTGCATTGACATGTTTATGTGCCACGCTGACCCCCGTTCCAAATTTATTAGCTCTGTTTAGCCGGATAGCGGTTCTGTCCGATCACCCGAGGATACTCCAAGCCCATCATCTTGTAACTTGCGTAATTCCGATTTCCGCCGTGTTTCGGGCTGCCGTAAAAACCCTGCATCGTATGGTCGCGAATCAGATTAAAAAAATCCTTGGCACCGGGATCCGTCCAGATATCCTTGGGCACCTTGCCCGACTCTATGGACTGTAATAGCCGCGTCTGCTCAGGCCAGGCCAGTGCCTCGAACGGCTTCTGGGAAAGGGCTAGGCTGGTCTGTTGCAGACACTTCAGGCCCTTGCGATATTTAGTGGCAAAACGTTTGTAAGGGCCGCGGAGTTGCTTGTCGATAAAATAGACGACCCCAGCCTCATGAGCGCCGGGGTCTTTATCTGCGGGGATGATCTGCTCGCACACCAGATCTACGAGCTGCGCCTCTTCAGCTGTCAATGTTTTGAACGGTCCAGTCGGCGCGGGGCCGAGGCGTCCCACCAGTGCAGCGCCTCCCGCCCCTGCGGCAATTCCGCCTGCCGCCGCAGCCATAAACTTCAGACAGGTCCGACGCGATGTACCGCATGAATCATTTGCCACCATAAAACCCCTCCAATATTTTTTGATTATAGCCGAAACAAGGTGACCCTTTCAATCGCTATTGCCAGACCGACGCGAAAATCATTTTTTGCAAATTATAATTCACCTTTTAAATTTACAAAATCGACTTTTAGGGCAAGCCAGAAAATGTAAAACGTTTATAATTTCCAAGGTTGACTTTTACCCCCGCCCCCCTATAATTGATGCCAATGTCAACCCTTTTCAAACCCTTGTTCAGCCCCAATCTCCTTGCTCGCCGGCTGACTGGCTACGCTCCAACCGTCTCCCCGGAACTCACGGACATCGCGGATCAATGGGCCCGCACAGCAGCAGATCCCGCGTTTCTAAACTTGAACGAGAAGCCCCTTCAAGGCCAATTCCTGTCCGACATCTTCGCGCGCCTGCTCGGCTTTGCTCCCGCAGTCGGGCACCTCGAAGCCTACCATCTCAAACCCGAATCCGCATCGACCGAGATCAAGGGTGCCCGCACCCCGGATGCTCGCGTCGGCTTCTTTGGCCCCGCGCAGGACATCACGCGTGTCGTCATCGAACTCAAGGCTCCCGGTGCGGACCTGGATGCCAAACAGAGCGGCTACGGCAATCTGACCCCCGTCGAGCAGGCCTTTGGCTACTTGGCCAAGTTCGACGACTGCCGCTGGGTGATCCTCTCCAACTTCACCACCGTCCGCCTCTACAGCAAACGCCGCGGCCAAGGCTACGCCCACGCGTTCAACCTTGCAGACCTCGCAAACCCGGAGGCCCTCCGGCTCTTCCTGTTCCTGCTCAGCCGCGAGCGACTGCTCGGCTCGCCCGCCCAGCCCAGCCCGGTCGACGCGCTGCTTGAGGAATCCTGCGCGCAGGAGCAGTCCATCACCCGCGACTTCTACGCGCTCTTCACCCACGTTCGCCGCGATCTGTTCGCCGCCCTCTGCCGGGACAATCCGCCACCCGCCGCCGCCGACCCGGCCGAACACCGCGTCCGGCTCCTCGCCCTCACCCAGAAACTTCTCGACCGCGTGCTCTTCGTCTGTTTCTGCGAAGACACCAATCTCCTGCCGCGCGGCATCCACACACCTGGAAAATTCATAAGCACCAAGGTATTGGGGAAATTCCTGATAATCCGG